>NZ_JAMXSG010000469.1:0-2184 GCF_024124365.1 Pseudonocardia sp. McavD-2-B | reverse complement strand
GCAGCATCGGCGCCCCGACCGCCACGGCCGGGGCCGTGACGAGCGGCGAGACGGCCAGAGCCGCGCCGCGGGGCAGCACCACGTCGGTCACGACGTCGAGGCGGCCGCCGGGGCCCGCCGGCACCGGCAGCCGCCGGTCGGGGGACTCGGTCCGCGCCCCCGTGCACAGGTCCTCGACGCGGACCCGCCAGGTCACCTCGGCCGGCCCCGGCCCGGTCAGCCGCACCTGCAGCCGTACCGGGCAGGTCACCCCGTCCCGGCAGGTGTCCAGCGGCCGCAGGCCACACCGGCCACGGCCCCGCTCGCCGCGGGCTCCGCCGGCGGGCTCGGAGCCCGCGCCGCGACGACGGCCTGCGCCGGTGCGTCCGGCGCGCCGCCGGTGATCCGCCGGAGGTCGGCGGCGATGCGGTCGCCCAGCAGCACGGTCTCGAGGACCAGCACCGCGACCACCGCCAGCACACCGAGCGCCATCCGGCCGTAGCGCACCCACGGCCCGTTCCCGGCGGGCGTCCCCCCGTCCATCCGCGCCTCCCCGTCCCGGTCCTCCCGCCGATCGTGGACGGTCGCGCGGACGGGCGGCAGGGCCGTTGGTCATCCGGGCACGAGCCGGTGCGCGGTGCCCGCGGCGGCGGGACCTCCGGCCCGTCCCGGCCGGCGCCGGACCGGTCAGCATCGGGGCCACCGGAACGCACCCGGAGGAGGACGGACATGGGGCCGATGTCGACGGTGCGGGCGTCGCTGCCCCGGCTCGGGGAGCTGGTCCGGCGGTTCAACCGCCGGTGGCTGAACCCGGCGATGCTCCGCCGCGCGGGGAACCGGCACTGGTATGCCGGGTTCGTCGAGCACCGCGGCCGCCGGACCGGGCGGATCCGCCGGACGCCGATCGTCGCCCACCCGGTGGAGGGCGGGTTCGCGGTCGCGCTGCCCTACGGGTCCCGGGTGGACTGGCTGCGCAACCTGCAGGCGTCGGGGTCGGGGCGGCTGCGCAGCCACGGCCGGTGGTACCGGGTGGACACACCGAGGGTGGTCCCGATCTCCGAGGTCCCGCCCGGCCTCCCCACGGTCACCCGCCGGATCGCGGAGAGGTCGGCGGCACCGTGGCTGCTGCTGGCCGCGCACCCGATCGACGGGGCCGACCCGTCCGACGCGACCCGGGGGTGACGCGGGTCAGGGGTGCCGCCCGAGGAAGGCGGCGAGCCGGTCGGGCGCCGTCGCCCCGGCGGTGGTCGCCACCTCCGGCCCGAACATCCCGGGCATCCGCATCTGCGGGGTGATCATCGCGTGCGCGACCCCGTCGGCCACGGCGACGGCCCGCTCGTCGAGGGTCGCGGGCCTGCCCAGCGCGCGGGCGAGGTCCCAGCCGTGGCCGGCCTGCTCGACGACGAGGAAGCCGACGAGCTGACCGCCGGTCGTGTCGCCCCAGGGCATCGCGAAGACCTCGTCGAGCCGCCCGGGGTTCGACCACGCGGAGACGGCCGCCCGGGCGGCCTCGCGGTAGGTGCCCGCCGCGGCCGGCCGGTCGACGGCCGGTCCGTCGAAGGCAGGGCCGCCCTCGTGGCGGGCGACCCGGGTGAACCCGGCGAGACCGCCGACGAGGTGCCCGACGAGATCCCGGACGGGTAGGTCCGGGCAGGGCGAGGCGGCCTGCCACGTGTCGTCGTCGACGGTGTCGACGAGGGCGGCCACGTCGTCGACGAGGAGGTGGAGCGCGTCCAGGGTGGTGGTGCCCGGCAGGAGGTCCTGGTCAGGAGTGGTCATGTCCCGAGCCCACACCCGGTTCCCCGAGGTCACCAGGACCGTTGGTCCCGTCCGGGCCGGCGAGGGCGTCGAGCTCGGCCCGCAGGTCGGCGACCAGCCGGTCCAGCTCGGGGCAGGTGTCCGGGTCGGCGACGACGGAGAGCACGAGGACGCCCGCGTAGGAGAGCGCCGCGACGACGACCGGGACGTCGCCCACCGTCGACACGACGGGCACCATCGCGCTCACCCCGGTCCCCAGGAGCGCGACCGGTGCCGCCGGGCCCCGTAGGTCGGTGACGACCGTGCTGACCAGGTGCTTGTGGTCGAGCAGCCACGGCAGCACCCCGGCGGCCGCGACGAGGCGGAACGCCGGGTCCAGCAGCGCGGCCGACGCCGCGCGCGGAGCCGCCCGCCCCTCCGCGGTCCGGCGGGCCACCGCGGCGAGCC
>NZ_JAMXSG010000468.1:0-2199 GCF_024124365.1 Pseudonocardia sp. McavD-2-B | reverse complement strand
CGCCGCCGCCCCGGGCGCGGTGGCGCTCTACGACGACGACACCCGCCGCGACGCCCTCGTCGCCGACGCCCTGACCCGGCCCGGCGCGACCCGCGGCCCGGTCCCGGACTGGCCGGACGCCGGGGCCGGGCACGCCGCCCTCTACCGGAGGATGGTCGCCCGGTGAGCGTGCCGGGGAACCGCTGGGACCTGCTCGCGCCGCACACCGGGCCGCCGCCGTCGGTGGGGGTGGTGGTGTGCCACTACCGCCGGCCCGCGCAGCTGGCCCGCACCGTCGCCGCGCTGCAGACGCAGACCCGACCGCCGGTGTCGGTGGTCGTCGCCGACGACGGGTCCCCGGAGCCGCCCGACCCGGCCGCGCTCGCGGGGCCGGTCCCGGTGCGGGTGGTGACCCAGGACGACCGCGGGTTCCGCGCCGCCGCCGCGCGCAACCGCGGCGCCGCGCAGGTCGAGGGTGACGTCCTGGTGTTCCTCGACGCCGACACCGTCCCCGGGCCCGGATTCGTCGCAGCGCTCACCGCGCGGATCGCGGCCTGCCCGGACGTGCTCGCCGTCGGGCGTCGCCGGCACGCGGACCTGTCCGGCACCGCCCCGGGCGACGACCCGGCCGGCGCGCCGCAGCTGCCCGACCCGGCCTGGCTCGCCGACGGCTACCGCCGCACCCGCGACCTGCTCGACGCGTCGGGCACGGACTGGCAGCTGGTCATCAGCGCCGTGCTCGCCCTGCACCGCAGCCTGTTCGACGACCTCGGCGGCTTCGACGAGCGCTACGTCGGCTACGGCGGCGAGGACTGGGACCTGGCCTACCGGGCCTGGAACAACGGTGCGCTGCTCGTCCACGAACCGGCCGCGGTGGCCTGGCACGACGGCCCCGACTGGGGTGGCCGCCCGGAGGACCACGACGCCGTCGGCGGTGGCAAGGACGGCGAACGCATCCGGATCGCCGCGCTCGTCCCCGACCCCGGCGTGCGCGGCGCACCGCTGCCCGGCGCGGTTCCGGACGTGCTCGCCACCGTCGACGCGGACGCGTACGGGTGGGAGCTGGTGGAGATCGTCGACGCGGTGCTGAACCAGACCCATCGCGACGTCCGGGTCCGGCTGCCGGGCGGCGACCCGCGGCTCGACGAGCTCTACCGCGGCGTCGCCGACACCGGCCCGTGGAGCCCCGACCGGCTGCGCCGCGCCCGGGCCCGGCTGCACGTCCACGCGCCGCTCCCGCCCGACGCGCTGGCCCGCGCCATGGACCTGCTCACCGGCCACGACCTCGGCCGCGTCGAGATCGCCGGTCCGGACGGGCGGACCCTGGCCGTACTCGTCTCCACCCGGGCGGCGGGCCGGGCCCGGCGCGGGCGGGTCGACGACGCCGTCGCCCAGCACCGGGAGGGCGTCGCGACCCTGCTCGCCGGGATGCCGTAGCACTACGGAGGCCCGACCGCACCGGATGGCCCTAGCCTCGCCGGCATGACCGCACCAGCTGCCTCCCCGGTCCGCGGGGCCCGCCGCGCGATGATCGTCGCGGTGGTCGCCTCGCTGCTCGTCGCCTCGCTCTGCGGGATCGTCGCCCTGCTCGGCGGCGGCTTCGGCGACCGGCAGGCACGGATCGTCGCGACCACCCTGGTCGTCGCCGCGTTCGGCACCTCGGCGCTCTGCCATCTCGCCGTCGTCACCCGCGCCGTGCGGGCCCTCGGGTTCGCCGGTCTGGCGGCGAGCGTCGTCGCCGCGGTGGCCGCGCTGTGGCTGGTCTGGGGCGGCGACGAGCTGTTCGAGGGCGACGGCGACGGGTCGGTGCTGAAGACCCTGCTGGTCGCGACGATCGTCGCGATCAGCCTGGCGCACGCGAACCTGCTGCTGCTCCTCGCCGAGCGGCGCCGCACCGTGATCCGCGCAGGACTCGGGCTGACCCTGGCCGCGATCGCCGTCGTCGCGACGATGCTGGCGCTGCCGGTGATCACCGACGGCGAGGTCGGCGACAGCGAGTGGTACTGGCGCTGGTTCGGCGTCGCGGGGATCGTCGACGCGCTCGGCACCATCGCCCTGCCGGTACTGGCCCTGGTCCTGCGCGGCCGAGGGCACGAGCCCGCCGCCACCGACCCCGCGCCCACCGAGCCCGCCGCCACCGAGCCCGCCGCCACCGGGACTCAGCCTGGCTCCACCGGGGCCGCCACCGGTTCGGCGTCGTCCGGGCCCGCATCCGCCGGG
>NZ_JAMXSG010000467.1:0-2206 GCF_024124365.1 Pseudonocardia sp. McavD-2-B | reverse complement strand
GGCGCGCAGCGCACAGCACAGCGCCGCGGTCGTCGCGAGCGCCGCGAACGGCTCCGGGCGGACCCCGAGGTTCAGCGGCAGCCACCACGCCAGCAGCGCGACGCCGAGCGTGCCCCGCACCCAGGCCCGGCGGTGGTGGCGTGCCAGCACCGCGGGCAGCGCGACCCGCGACAGCAGCAGCCACACCGCGATCCCGGCGAGCACCGAGGGCACGCGCAGCACCAGCGGCCCCACCCCGGTCTCGGCCAGCGCCCGCACCAGGCGGATCACCAGCGTGTACGGCGCCTCCGAGGCGTTGCCCCAGCGGTAGACGTTGCCGAAGTCGCCGGTCGCGGTGCCCGTCGCGTTGCGCGCGATCGCCTCGGTGAAGCCGTCGTCGGTGGACAGCGGCCCGAGCACCGTCCACACCGCGAGCGTGACGACGACGAGCACGTCCGCGGCGGCCCGCCCGATCCCGGCCGGGGTGCCCACCGCGGCCAGCCGGGCCCGCCGGAGACGGGCCGCGCCACGGCGGCGCCGGAACCGGTCACCGGCCAGGCGGGCCAGCAGCACCGCCGCGACCGCGGCGGCGAGCCACTGCAGCCCGATCAGCACGGTCTTGGCCGGTGACGACGCGGCGGCGAACCAGTCCGCGGTGCGCGCGGTGACCCGCAGGCCGTCGGCGTCGGCGGGGGAGAGCTGGGTGGTGAACGCGGCGACCGCGCGCACGACGTCGCCGGGGAACGCGCGCGGTGCGGCGTCGCCGAGGGTGACCCGGGACCCGGCCTCGTCGGTGTCGAGGACCAGCCCGCAGGCGTCGCCGGGCGGGACGGGGGCGCGCAGCAGCTCACGGCCCCCGACCAGGACCCGCAGCTCCCCGCCCGGTCCGGTCAGCACGGCGAACCCGATCCCGGTGGCACCGGGCCGCTCCGAGCCCACGACGGTCGTCGCCGTCCCGGTGTCGGCGGAGCGGGCCTGCGCGGTGCGCAGCACCCGGCAGCCGACGTCGACGCGCACCGCCTCCGGCGCGTAGGGCTGGAACGCCGCCGTCGTCGACACCGGTTGCTCGTCCGCCCGGGGCCAGGTCACGGTCGTGCTGCGGGTGTCGACGGGGGCGAACGGCACCAGCGCGGCGAGCAGGCCCGCGAGCAGGCCGGCGAGCAGGGTCGCGACCACCAGGCGGCGGGGGACGGACGGCGGGGCGGGGTGGTCTGAGGGGTGCATCGACTTCCGGATCGACTCGGCGGGGGAGCGCGGCGGGGCCGGTCCGCCCGTCAGACCGCGGTGACCGGCACCGTGTGCCGGCCGGTCGCGCCGTCGGGGATCGAGACCTGTTCCCGTTCGGTCTGCACCGTGCCGGTCCGGTCGGTCGCGCGCACGCGCAGGGTGTGCTCGCCGGGTCCCAGTTCGATCTCGGTGCGCCACATGCGCCAGGTGTCGGCGCCGAGGTCGGCGCCGAGGCGGGCCGGGACCCAGGTCCCGCCGTCGACGGCGACCTCGACCCGGGTGATGCCGACGTGCGGCGCCCACGACGTCCCGGCGACGACGACCCGCCCGGCCGGGACCGACGCCCCGGCGACCGGGGTGTCGATGCGGGACTGGGTCTTCACCGGGCCCTCGCGGGCCCAGCCGCGTTCGGCCCAGTACGGGGTGGCCGCGTCCCAGGTGGTCACCTCGATGTCGGTGATCCACTTGCAGCCGGAGACGTAGCCGTAGAGGCCGGGGACGACCATGCGCACCGGGAAGCCGTGCTCGACCGGCAGCGCCTCGCCGTTCATGCCGAACGCGAGCAGGGCGTCGCGGCCGTCGGTGACGACGTCGACCGGGGTGCCGGTGGTGAATCCGTCGACGCTGGTGGACAGCAGCTGCTGGGCCCCGGGCCCGATCCCGGCCTCGGCGAGCAGGTCGGCCAGGCGCACCCCGGTGAACCGCGCGTTGGAGGTCAGCGCGCCGCCGACCGGGTTGGACACGCACACCATCGTGATCGGCACCTCGACGACCGGGCGGGCCCGCAGCTGGTCCAGCGAGAGGGTCAGCTCGCGCTCGACCATGCCGTGCACCCGCAGGGTCCAGGAGGCGGTGTCGACCCGCGGGACCTGCAGCGCGGTGTCGATCCGGTAGAAGTCCGCGGTCGGGGTCAGCCAGGCCGGTGCGCCCGGCAGGGTCGCGTCCGGCGGGGGCGCCGGTACCGGCGGGGCGGGCGGCAGCGCGAGTGCCGCGGGCCCCG
>NZ_JAMXSG010000466.1:0-2230 GCF_024124365.1 Pseudonocardia sp. McavD-2-B | reverse complement strand
GACCCCGACTCGGCGGCCCTGCTCGGCGTCGCCGCCGGTGCCCCGCTGCTGGGGGCCGAACGCACCCTGACCGGCGACGACGGCCGGGTCCTCGCCGTCAGTGTGCTGCGCGCCGACCCGGCGGGCTCGGTCCCGGTGGCCCGCGACGGCGCCGCGGCCGCTCAGCCCGACAGCAGCGCCCGCACCGCGTCGAGCGAGTCGGCCTCGGCCGGGGTCTTGTCCGGGCGGTAGCGCAGCACCCGGGCGAAGCGCAGCGCGACCCCGCCCGGGTAGCGGGTGCTGCGTTGCGCGCCGTCGAGCGCGATCTCGACGACGAGCTCGGGCCGCAGGTGCACCACGCCCGGCTCGCGCGCCGTCTCGTACTCCGGGAAGGTCGCGGTCTGCCAGGCCAGCAGCTCGTCGGTCATCCCCTTGAACGTCTTGCCGACCATCACCGGCTCCCCGCCGTCCGGGTCGCGGGCGCCGAGGTGGATGTTCGACAGCGACCCGGTCCGCCGCCCGTAGCCCCACTCGGCGCCCAGCACCACCAGGTCCAGGGTGTGCACCGGCTTCACCTTCTGCCAGGCCCTGCCGCGCCGCCCGGCCGCATACGGCGCGGCCAGGTCCTTCACCACGACGCCCTCGTGCCCCGCCGACAGCGCCTCCTCCAGCACCTCGGCGGCCTGCTCCGGCGACGGCCGCCGGGCCCCCGGCATCCGCAGCGCGGCGTGAGTGTCCGCGGCGAGCAGCCCGGCGAGCGCGTCGAGCCGGGTCTCGGTGGGCTCGTCGACGAGGTCGCGGCCGTCGAGGTGGAGCAGGTCGAAGAAGAACGGCGACAGCATCACCTCGCCGCCGGACTCCTCGGTCCCGAACCGGCTCATCGTGTCCTGGAACGGGCGGGGGCGACCGTCGTCGTCGAGGGCGAGGGTCTCGCCGTCGAGCACCGCGGTGTCGCAGGGCAGTCCGCGCACCAGCTCGACCAGCTCGGGCACGCCGTCGGTGATCTCGCGCAGGGTGCGTGTCCACACCCGCACCTCGTCGCCGCGGCGGTGCACCTGGATGCGGGCGCCGTCGAGCTTGTGTTCGACGGTGACGTCGGTGCCGAGCGCGGCCAGCGCGGCGTCGAGCGAGTCGCCGGGGGCGGCGAGCATCGGCCGGACCGGCCTGCCCACCTCCAACCCGACCGCGGCGAGCGCGTCCTGTCCGCCGGTCAGCGCGGTGGCCGCGGTCTCAGGCAGCCGGCCGGACAGCATGAACGCGCGGCGCACCGCGGGCGCGGCCACCCCGGAGGCGGCGGCGACGGCGTCCACCATCAGCCCCTCCAGTGCGCCCTGGCGCAGCTCGCCGGTGAGCAGACGGTGCAGGAAGCGCTGCTCCTCGGTGGTCGCGGCGCCGTACAGCTCGGTGAGCAGCTCGCGGCGCCGGGCCGCCGATCCGGTCCCCGCGGTACCGGCCAGCTCGTCGAGCAGTGCGTCGACCTGCTCCACCGTCAGCGACGGCTCCGCCCCGGCCGGCACGTCGACGCCCGACAACGTCCGCCAGCCGGTCCCGATCCGGCCCTGCCGGGGCACCCCGGACAGCCAGGCGACGACCGGCACGACCTCGGCCGGCGCGGCGGTGCGCAGCAGCCCGGCGAGCGCGGCGGTCTTCTCCTTGCGCGCGCGGGTCGCCCCGACCGCGGCCGAGGTGGTGACGACGTCGGTGAACAGCACCGGGTCAGTGAAGCAGCGCCCCCCGACAGTTCGCGCGTCGTCGGATCAGGCGGTGCGCGCCGCCTGCGGTACCGGGACGGGGCGCGGGCCGGACGCGGCGGGCGGCAGGATCGCGCGGCGCCACAGCTCGGCGACCGGGACGACCCCGCGGCAGGTGCCGTCCGGTGCGACGACGACCAGGTCGTCGTAGCCGCGGGCCGGGTCGCCGGACAGACCGATCTCCATCGCGCGGTGCAGCGGGGTCCGCTCGTCGACGGTCCGCGGCGGGTCCGCCAGCTCGGCCGCCGGCTTCTCGGCCCACAGCGCGTGCCCGAACCTGCCGGCCAGCTGGAGCAGGACGCGGCTGCGGTCGAGGTAGCCGACCGGCCGGTGCGCACGGTCGACCAGGACGATCCCGCCCGAGTCGGGACGGGCGCGCAACGCCTCGCGGGCGGTGTCGCCGACGGCGTCGTCGGGCAGGGTCACGGCCGGCACGGCGAGCCCGCGCACCGGGGGACCGGCCGGAACGGGCACCGGGGTGGCGGCCGGCTCCGGCGTCC
>NZ_JAMXSG010000465.1:0-2275 GCF_024124365.1 Pseudonocardia sp. McavD-2-B | reverse complement strand
GGACGGCGGCCGCGGACCGGCACGCCGACCTCTACCGCATCCACCTCGCCGACCGCGCGTGACGACGACGGGGTGACGGGGACCACACCGACTGCGCTAGCCTGGGGTGACCACACGACGACGACGTCCCGGGGGGTACGCCGATGCCTGCTCACGAGGCACCCGCTCCGGCCACCGTCGTGCCCCTGTGCCGCGCCGCCCGCCACGGCGACGCCGCCGGGGTCCGCTGCCCGCACTGCACCCGCCCCACCCGCGACGACCGCGACGCCGTCGTGCTGCGGCTGCCCCGGCTGCGCGACCACGAGGTGCTCGCGGGCGAGCTCTGACCCACCGCCCGCCCGGCCCCTCCGCGCCCACTCCTGTCCGCCGCTGCCGCACCGCCCCGCCGCTGCCGCAGTGCTCCGCCGCTCCCGCGTCGACCCGCCGCCCACACGCTGATCCGTCGCCCGCGCGCCGGTCCCCCGCCCGAGTCCTGATCCGCTGCGCGCGCGGTGATCCGCACCCCGCGCGGTGATCCGCTCGGCGCGCGTGTCCGGACGCGCGCGCCGAGCGGATCACCGCGCGACAGGGCGATCATCGGGTGCCCGTCCACAATCGCGGGAATGCTCCACAGGTGGCGGATCCGCTCCGGCGCGGGCGTCGGGCGCGGGCAGGGTCGGGGCCGTGGACGAACCGCTGCTGCGCCGCGACCTGCTGAGACTCGGGACGACCGAGGCCGAGATCCGCGCCGCTCTGCGCAGCGGGCGATGGACGGGGATCGGACCCGGTGTGTACCTGGAGACCGGCGACGAGCGTCTGCGATTCGCCTCGACGCGGCACGCGACGCTGGTGGAGGCGACGGTCCCCTCGCTCGCCCCCGGGGCCGTGGTCAGCGGTCCGTCCGCCGCCGTACGACACGGCCTGCCGGTCTGGGGCGTGCCTCTGACCACGGTGCACGTCACCCGGGACGGCGCGTCCGGCGGGCGCGGCGGGCCGCGGCTGCGCGTACACGCCTCCCCGTTGTCCGCCGACGAGGTCGTCGACGTACGCGGCATCGCGACGACGTCGGTGGCCCGCACCGTCGTCGACGTGGCCCGCACGGCACCGTTCGAGACCGCCGTGGCCGTCGCCGACGCGGCCCTGCACCGCCACCTCGTCGCGCCGGACCGGCTGCGGGATGCGGTACTCGCCGCCTGCGGGCGCCACGGCATCGGCCGGGCCCGGGCGGTCGTCGCCTTCGCCGACGCCCGCGCGGACGGGCCCGGCGAGTCACGCAGCCGGGTCCGGATGGCCCGCCTGCACGTGGCGAGGCCGGTGCTGCAGCATTCGTTGCTCGACGAGCGGGGCCACCGGATCGGGGTCGTCGACTTCTGGTGGCCCGACCACGGGGTGGTCGGGGAATTCGACGGCCTCGGCAAGTACGGGCGGTCGCGACGCCCGGGAGAGAGCGCGGCCGACGCCGTCGTCCGGGAGAAGCGGCGTGAGGACGCCCTGCGGGCCCGGCCCGGTGTGCGGACGGTCGTGCGCTGGACCTGGGAGGAGCTCGACGACTTCGCCGCCGTCGCGCAGCGGCTCCCGCGGACAGCATGATCCGTACCCCGCGTGGTGATCCGTTGCCCGCGCGTGTCCGGACGCGCGCGAAACGGATCACCGCGCGGCGAGTGGATCAGCACGCGGACAGCGGATCGGCACGCGGCAGGAGGGATTGCCGCCAGGGCGGCGGGCCGGCACGCAGCCGGCGGGCCGACGCGCGACCGGCGGATCACCGAGGCCGGCGGACCACCGAGGCCGGCGGACCACCGAGGCCGGCGGATCACCGGGGCAGCCGACGGGTCGGTGCGCGGAGCCGGTCAGTCGGCCGGGCGCAGCACGGTCGCCCCGAGGATCCGGCAGGCCAGGAGCGCCACCTCGACGTCGAGCCGGTCGTCGCCGAGGGGCCGGCCCCGCACCTCCTCGGCGCGGCGCAGGCGGTACTGCACGGTGTTCTTGTGCAGGTGCAGCTCGCCCGCCGCCGCGACGAGACTGCCGCCGCCGCGCAGGTAGGCGGCGAGGGTGTCGCGGAGCCGGGCGTGCTGCTCGTCGTCGATCGCCAGGTCGCCGAGGATCTCGGCGACCCGGGCGGCGAGCAGGTCGGTGCCCGCGTCGAGCAGCAGCAGCGGGCCGAGGTCGTCGGCGGTGGTGACCGGGAGCCGGGCGGCGGGAGCGGCGGCGGTGACCACCTCCTGCCCCCGGCGGGCCCGGCGGTGCGCGCCGCGGACCCCGTCGAGGCCGCGGCCGGGCCCGCCGAGCGCGACCG
>NZ_JAMXSG010000464.1:0-2294 GCF_024124365.1 Pseudonocardia sp. McavD-2-B | reverse complement strand
CGGCCCGCGGGCGGCGCCGCGCCCGCCGGACCGGTCGCCGTCACCGGCCGGCTCGTCGGTCCACGCCGCCGGGTCCCCGTCCTCGGTTCCCACGTCGTCGGTGCCTGCGTGCACGCTGCGGTCGCGCAGCCCCGTCACCCGGCGGCCCGCGGCCTCCACCCCGCGCTGGAGACCCGCGTACGGGGCGTCGCTGAACGCGCGTCCGAACACGGCGACCGCGCCCAGCACCAGCAGCAGGACCCCCACCAGCACCGAACCGGCGTTGGTGGCGAACGGCCCGGCCGGGACCAGCCGGAACACGCCGGTCAGGAGTCCGAGCAGGACCTCGGCGGCGCCCAGGAGCATGAGCACCACCCCGAAGCCCCGCGCCCAGGGCAGCCGCGTGGCGCACGGCAGTCCCGCCACGCCGAGGACGAGGTGCACCAGGTCGCGCAGCGGGTCCACCCCGATGCCCAGCAGCTCCCCGCTCGCCGCGGGCAGCCCGGGAAGGCCGCTGTAGCGGAACCCGAGGAGCCCGTAGAGCAGGAGCAGGAACGCCGCGAGGACCACCAGCAGCTGTGGCCAGGGGAACACCGCGTGGCCGTGGGAGTGGTGCTGGGACTGGGTGGGCATACTCGTCCTCCGGGTCGTGCGGCACCGGTCGGCCCGGCATGACGGCGCGGCTACCCGCCCATCGGCAGCGGATGCCGATCGTGACGGGCATGACCTCCGCGGGCCCGGATGGCACGGTGCACGGCGCCCCGCGCGGGCCGCCGGCACGGGAGGGGGAACCGGGTGACCGAACGGGTCGACGCCGTCGTGGTCGGGGCCGGGCACAACGGCCTCGTCGCGGCGAACCTGCTCGCCGACGCCGGCTGGGACGTCCTGGTCTGCGAGGCCGCCGAGGCGCCGGGCGGCGCCGTGCGCTCGGCGGAGATCACCGCGCCCGGCTTCGTCAGCGACCTGGCCAGCGCGTTCCACCCGCTCGGCGCCGCCTCACCGGTGCTGCGCGAGCTCGACCTCGGAGCGCACGGGCTGCAGTGGCGCCACGCCCCCGCCGTCCTCGCCCACCCCACCCCCGAC
The DNA here is from genome assembly GCF_024124365.1 of Pseudonocardia sp. McavD-2-B. Classification (NCBI taxonomy): domain Bacteria; kingdom Bacillati; phylum Actinomycetota; class Actinomycetes; order Pseudonocardiales; family Pseudonocardiaceae; genus Pseudonocardia; species Pseudonocardia sp. McavD-2-B. The sequence continues at coordinate 1,232 of NZ_JAMXSG010000464.1, read as the reverse complement.
GGCCGGTGCGCGGTGCTGCACCGCAGCCTCGACGACACCGCCACCGCGCTCGACGACGACCACCCCGGCGACGGCGACGCCTGGCGCGCGCTGGTCGCGCAGTGGGACCGGATCGGCGACGACGTCGTCGCCGCCGCACTGCGCCCGTTCCCACCGGTCCGGCCGGCAGCGCGGCTCCTGCGCACGCTCGGCACCGGCGACGCCCTGCGGCTGGCCCGGATGCTGGTGCAACCGGTGGCGCGGATGGCCCAGGAGCACTTCGGGGGCCGGGCCGCCCCGCTGCTGCTGGCGGGCAACGCCCTGCACACCGACCTCGGGCCGGACTCCGCGGCGGGCGCCGCCTACGGTTGGCTGCTGGCGATGCTCGGCCAGCGTGTCGGCTTCCCGGTCCCGGCGGGCGGGGCCGGGGCCCTGACCGGTGCGCTCGTCGCCCGGCTGACGGCCCGCGGCGGGCGGATCGACTGCGGACGGCCGATCCGGACCGTCCTGGTCGGACCGTCCGGCCGGGCCTCCGGCGTCGTGGACGCGGCCGGCCGGCGGGTCCTCGCCCGCCGGGCGGTGCTCGCCGACGTCGACGCGCCCCGCCTCTACCGCGACCTCGTCGGGGAGGAGCACCTGCCGGCCCGCTTCGTCGCCGACCTCGCCCGGTTCGACTGGGACTTCTCCACCGTCAAGCTGGACTGGGCGCTCGACGGACCGGTGCCGTGGACCGCGCCGGGTGCCCGGTCGGCGGGCACCGTGCACCTCGGCGCCGACGTCGACGGCCTGCGCCGCTACGCCGCCGACCTGACCGCCGGCCGGCTGCCCGGCGACCCGTTCCTGCTGTTCGGGCAGATGACCACGGCCGACCCGACCCGCTCCCCGCCCGGCACCGAGTCCGCCTGGGCCTACACCCACGTGCCGCGCGGCCTGGGATGGGGCCGCGACGAGGTGCTGCGCTGGGCCGACCGGATGCAGCAGGTCGTCGAGGACCACGCGCCCGGGTTCGGGTCGAGGGTGCTGGCCCGCGCCGTCGCCGGGCCCGCGGACCTGCAGGGCCGCGACGGCAACCTCGTCGACGGGGCGATCACCGCGGGCACCTCCGCGGTGCACCAGCAGCTGGTGTTCCGCCCGGTGCCGGGCCTGGGCCGCGCCGACACCCCGGTGCCGGGGCTGTTCCTGGCCGGGGCGTCGGCGCACCCGGGCGGCGCGGTGCACGGCGGGCCCGGCGCCAACGCGGCGCGGGCCGCGCT
>NZ_JAMXSG010000463.1:0-2298 GCF_024124365.1 Pseudonocardia sp. McavD-2-B | reverse complement strand
CGGTCGGCGCGCTCGCGCTCGGCGGCGGTCTCGGCGCGGGAGCGGGCGAGCTCGTCGTCGACGCCGCCGCGCAGCCGCGCGACCTCCTCCTCCAGCTCGGTGCGGGCGTCGAGTGCGGCACGCAGCCGCGCGCCCTGGTCGCTGACCCGGCGGCGCATCTGCTGGTACTCGGTCTCCCGCTCCCCGACGAGCGCCCGTGCGCGTTCCCGTTCCTCGACCAGCTCGGCCCGGGCCCGTTCGAGCTCGGCGGTGAGCTTGTCGGCCTTGGCCAGGGCCTCGTCGCGCTCGGCGCGCAGGTTCGCCAGGTCCGCGGTCTGCCCCACCTCGGCGACCCGCCGGTGCGCGAGCGGATCGGCGGTGAGCAGCGCGACCGCGGCCGCGTCGAGCTTGTCGACGGGTGCGGGCAGCGGATCCGCGACGGACGCGGCCTCCGCAGCGGGGGTCGCCCCGTCCACCGGTGCTGCGGCTGCGTGCTGCGCCGCGGGACGGCCGGACGGGCCGGCTGCCTCCGCGGCTCCGGTGTCCCCGGTGGGTGCCCCGGGTCCGCCCGGGGGCACGGGCGGGTCGCCGGCGGGTCGTGTCGTGGAGGGTTCGGGCAGCTCCAGCTCACCGGGCCGGTTCTCGGCCCACCAGGCCACCACGGCCGCCCGGAACGCCGCGTCCTGCTGCAGCCGGGACACCAGTACCTGCCCGCCGAGCCGGGCCCGCTTGGCGGGGGTGAACCGGGCGAAGCGGCGTAGCGGGGTGGGGACGTCCCCGGGCGGCAGCCCGCCCAGCGCGGTACCCGCGATCTCGGCGAGCCGGGCCCGCAGCGGGGCGGGCAGCTCCGGCCAGTCGCTCGCGGCCGGGTCGGCGGCGCACGACGGGACCCCGGAGCACGTGGGCTCCGGTCGCTCCGTGTCGTCGTGCGCCATCGGTCCAGGTTATCCCCGCCCGGCCCGGATCGCCGTCGGCGTGGCCGTCCGCGGCCGGGACGTCCCCGGTTCGGGGTCCGCGCCCCGCTCCCCGGGCCGGGGCCGGGTGTTCGAACATACTGTCGGACCCCACGGCTACGGTGCAGGGCGTGACCTCCTGCTCCCCGCAGCTCACCTTCGACGAGCTGGGCACGCCACTGCGTGACGTCACCTTCTGCGTGGTGGACCTGGAGACCACCGGCGGCAGCCACCGGACCGACGCCATCACCGAGGTCGGCGCCGTCGCGGTGCGCGGCGGCAGCCGGATCTCCGAGCTCGGCACCCTCGTCGACCCGGGCGTGCGGGTCCCGGCCGACATCACCCGGCTGACCGGCATCACGAACGCGATGCTGCACGACGCGCCACCGCTGGGTGCGGTCCTGCCCTCGGTGCTCGACATGCTCCGCGGCTCGGTGCTGGTGGCCCACAACGCCCCGTTCGACACGGGTTTCCTCAAGGCCGCCTGCGAACGCCTCGAACGCCCCTGGCCCGGCCCGCCGGTCCTGTGCACCGCCCGGCTCGCCCGGGCCGTGCTCCCGCACACCGAGTGCCCCAGCGTGAAGCTGGGCACGCTGGCCCGGCACTTCGGCTGCGCCACCACCCCGGACCACCGGGCACTGACCGACGCCCGGGCGACCGTCGAGGTGCTGCACCACCTGCTGGAGCGGATCGGGAACCTGGGTGTGCAGAGCCTGGAGGAGCTGCTGCAGCTCGTCCGTGACCGGGCCCCGCACCGGCCCACCACCACCCAGCGCCGTCGCAGGCACCTGGCGAACGACGTGCCCTCCGAGCCCGGTGTGTACCTGTTCCGCGGCGGCGACGGCCAGGTGCTCTACGTCGGCACCAGCGGCGACCTGCACCGGCGGGTGCGGTCGTACTTCACGGCCGGGGAGAAGCGCCGCCGGGTCCGCGACATGCTCGTCCGCGCCGAGAAGGTCGACACGGTGGTCTGCGCGCACGCCCTGGAGGCCTCGGTGCGCGAGCTGGCGCTCATCGCCGCGCACCGCCCGCCGTACAACCGGCGCTCCCGCAACCCCGGCCGGGCCTACTGGGTGGCGCCGACGGCGGAGGCGTTCCCGCGGCTGTCGGTCGTCGCCACCCCGCGGGCGGGTGCCCTGGGCCCGTTCGGGTCGCAGCGGGCCGCGACCGACGTGCTCGACGCGGCACTCGACGCACTGCCGCTGCGCCGGTGCACGATCCGCATCCCGGCCCGGAACCCGTCGGCGACGCCGTGCGCGCTGCACGAGCTGGGCCGCTGTGCCGCCCCGTGCGCCGGTCTGCAGCCCGCCGAGGACTACGCGCCCGCCGTGCACGCCTGGGGCGACCTCGTCGCGGGGCGGGACGA
>NZ_JAMXSG010000462.1:0-2332 GCF_024124365.1 Pseudonocardia sp. McavD-2-B | reverse complement strand
CGGCGCCACCGATGCCGGTGGGCTGCCTGCCGGTGCCGCGCCGGATGGTGCCGGGCAGCCCGGCGCGGGCGGGCCGGGCGGGATGCCCGGTGGCGGTCCGGGAGGCGAGCGGACCAGCGCCCAGGTCGTGGCCCTGCTGCGTGAGGCAGGACCGTCCCGCTGGGCGGCGGCGACGATCGGCTCGCAGGGCGCGGCGTCGATGATGCTCGCCGCGGGCGGGGACACCGCCGTCATGGCGATCGGCGGCTTCTCCGGCAGCGACGACTCCCCCACCCTGGAGCAGTTCCGGCAGTACGTCGCGCAGGGCGACGTCCGGTACTTCGTCAGCGGCGGCGAGCGGGGTGGCCCCGGCGGCGGCCGCGGCACCGGCGCGGAGATCACCGCCTGGGTCGCACAGCACTACACCGCGACGACCGTCGACGGCACCACGGTCTACGACCTGTCCGCGCCGGCCCACTGACCGTCGTCGCCCGCCGAGTGGCACACCACGTACCCGGACCGGGATTCCGGACGCACGTGGTGTGCCACTCGGCGGCACCCCTCTGTCTGCCACGCCCCCTCTTTCGGCCACAGTGGGGTCTCCGACGGCGTGCTCGGATGCTCCCGCCGGGTGCGGTTCGGCAGAGTGGGACCATGACCGCCACCGGCCCCCGCACCGGCGACCCCGGACCCGGGATCCCGACCGACGCGCTGCCGCTCCCGTTGCGCCCACCCGCGAACCGGGTCGACCCCCGCGCGATCTGGTGGTGGCGGCTCTCGGCGGTGCCGGTCCCGCTCGTGCTGCTCGGCGGCCAGGTCGTCGCGTGGTTCCTGCTGCCCGCGGTCCCGTGGCACGGGGTGCTGATCGCGACCGTGGTGTTGACGGTGCTGTGGCTGCTGGTCGGGACGCTCGTCGTGCCCGGTCTGCGGTACCGGCTGCACCGCTGGGAGGTGACCGAGGACGCCGTCTACACCCGGTCGGGCTGGCTGGTGCGGGAGTGGCGGATCGCGCCGATCCCGCGGGTGCAGACCGTCGACACCGAGCACGGCCCGCTGCAGCAGGCGCTGCGCCTGGCGACGGTGACCGTCACGACCGCGTCGGCCCGCGGCCCGGTACGCATCGCCGGGCTCGACGCCGACGCCGCCGCCGAGCTCGCCCGCAGGCTCACCGAGACGACCGGGCGGCACAGCGGGGACGCGACGTGACCGAGCCCGTACCCGTCGCACCCGCGGACGGCACCGGCCCGACCCCCGAGGAGGTCGGCTGGCGACGGCTGCCGGGCCGGATGCTGCTCGTCGGCCCGGCCACCGCGCTGCTGCGGCTGGCCCCCGCGCTGGTCGTGCTGGTCCTGTTCGGCGCGGGCAGCGGCAACTCCACCCAGGTCTGGATCGCGGGGGCGGCGGTCGTCGTCGCGGTCGCGGTGGGCGTCGTGCGCTGGCGCACCACCCGCTACCGGATCACCGACGAACGCGTCGAGCTGCACAGCGGGCTGCTGAACCGGCAGCGCCGCTCGGTGCCGCGGGACCGGATCCGCACCGTCGACCTGACCGCACCGCTGCTGCACCGGCTCGTCGGGCTGTCGGTGGTGAAGGTCGGCTCCGGGCAGAGCGGGTCGGACGCGGGCCTCGACCTCGACGCCGTCACCACCGACGAGGCCGAACGGCTGCGCCGCGAGCTGCTCGCCCGCCCCGCCCCGGCACGCGGACCGGCCGCGGTCGCCGGCGGGACCGGGGCGGACCGGGCCCGGGTCGAGGGGAACGGTGCCGACGGGAACGGTGCCGACGGGAACGGTGCCGACGGGAACGGTGCCGACGGGGACGCGGCCGGCGGGGACGGGACCGTCGGCCCGGCGGATCCCGTCGACCCCGCGGGCGAGGAGCTCGACCGGATCGACTGGTCCTCGCTGCGCTTCGCCCCGCTGACGGTCAGCTCGCTGGCCGCGATCGGTGCGCTGGCCGGCGCCGGCTGGAACGTGCTCAACGAGACCGGCCTCGACCCGCGCTCGCTGCCCGGCGCGGACGCCGTCGCCGGGGAGCTGTCGGCCGCACCGGTCTGGGCGACGGTGCTCGTCGCGGTCGCGCTCCTGCTGCTGGTCATGGTCGCCGGCAGCATCGTGCTGTTCGTGGAGCGCTGGTGGGACTACCGGCTCAGCCGCGAGCCCGACGGCACGCTGCGGGTGCGACGCGGCCTGCTGACCAAGCGGTCGCTGTCGGTGTCCGAGCAGCGGCTGCGCGGGGTGACGGTGTCCGAGCCGCTGCTGGTGCGGGCCCTGGGCGGCGGTGCCCAGGCCGGGGCGCTGACCGTCGGGCTCGCCGGGGAGGACACGGACTCCGGCGGCGGCGCACTCGGCCC
>NZ_JAMXSG010000461.1:0-2332 GCF_024124365.1 Pseudonocardia sp. McavD-2-B | reverse complement strand
CGCCACGTCGAGGCGCCCGCGCGGGGTGTGCACCCCGACCCGGGTCCAGCGGCCGGGCGCCGGCCCGGTGCCGGACGTCGCGTCGCCGGGGCCGGTCGCGGCCGGTGCGGGCAGGACGGAGGTCACGGGCGGCTCCCTGGCAGATCTCCCCGAACGGCCCCGGCGGGCCCGGGGCGGCTGCGAGTATCCGACGGCCCCGGTGCCGCCGTGGGCGTTCGGGAGAACCGTGAACGGGAGGCGCGTGACGATGGCGGGGACCGTCGGGATGCGACGTCCGCGGCGCTCGGTGCCCGAGCTGCCCGGCGGTGAGCTGGTGATCGAACCGCCGCCCGAGCCGGAACGCCCGGTCCCCGGCGGCCTCGTGGCGCGGCTGCTCCCGCTGGCGATGGTCGGCGGGGCGCTGCTGTTCGTCGTGCTGGGCCGCGGGGACACGAGCACCTGGCTGTTCGGCGGGATGTTCGCGCTGTCCGCGCTGGGCATGCTCGCCGGCGGCGGCCGCGGCGCCGGCGCGCGCACCGCGACGATGGACGAGGACCGCCGCGACTACCTGCGCTACCTCGACGTCCTGGGCGGGCGGGCCCGCGCGATCGCTGCCGAGCAGCGGCACGCGCTGGAGACCGTGCACCCCGACCCGGCAGCCTGGCCGGACGTGCTCGCCGCGGACCGGCTGTGGGAGCGCCGCCCCGGTGACGACGACTTCGGCCGCCTGCGCGCCGGGCGCGGCACCCAGCGCCTCGCCACCCGGCTCACCGCCCCGCACACCGGTCCGATGGAGACACTCGAACCGCTGTCCGCGCTGGCGCTGCGCCGTTTCCTGCGCCGTTGGTCCACCGTGGACGATCTGCCGGTCGCCGTCGACACCCGCGCGTCGGCGACGATCTGGCTCGAACCGGACCCGGACGCCGCCCCGGCGCTCGACCTCGCCCGGGCACTGGTCGCCCAGTACGTCACCTGGCACGGTCCCGACGACGCGCGGCTCGCCGTCGTGGCACCGGGGGGCGCGGCCGCGCGCTGGGAGTGGGCGAAGTGGCTGCCGCACGTCGCCCACCCGCGGCTGCACGACGCCGTCGGGCCGGTCCGGATGATCACCGACGACCCGGACCGGGTGCGGCGCTGGTGGGTCGACGAGCCGTACGCGGCCCAGCAGCACCTGCTCGTCGTGCTCGACGGGGCCGCCGACGCCCCGGGCGCGTGGGCCGGGCTGCCCGGCGTCACCGTGCTGCGGCTGGGGCCCGCGGGCGGGCGCAGGCCCGCGGCGTCGGTGCTGCGCCTGGCCGCCGGGACCGGGCCCGACGGCGTGCGCACGCTGCGCCGGGGCGGGCCCGGCGGCCGGGAGGTCGGCGTCCCCGACGGGCTCGTCGTCGCCGAGGCGCTGGCACTCGCACGCAGGCTCGCGCGCTACCGCCCGGACGGCGACGCCGACGTCGTCGCGTCCGGTGTGGACAGTGTGACGACCGGATTGCCGTCGCTGCTCGGACTGTCCACGACGGACCCGGCCGGGGTCGCCGCGCTGCGCGGCCGGCGGGGGCCGGGGGAGCGGCTGCGGGTCCCGCTGGGCACCGACGACGACGGCGGCCGGCCGGTGCTGCTCGACCTCAAGGAGTCCGCGCAGGGCGGTGCGGGTCCGCACGGGCTGTGCATCGGCGCGACCGGCTCCGGCAAGAGCGAGCTGCTACGCACCCTCGTCCTCGGGCTGGTGGCGACGCACACCGCCGAGGAGCTCAACCTGGTGCTCGTCGACTTCAAGGGCGGCGCGACGTTCCTCGGGCTCGCCGGGCTGCCGCACACCTCCGCTGTGATCACCAACCTGGCCGAGGAGCTGACCCTGGTCGACCGGATGGCCGACGCGCTCGCCGGGGAGATCACCCGCCGCCAGGAGGTGCTGCGCGCCGCGGGGAACCTGTCGTCGCTGGCCGAGCACGACGCGCTGCGCCGGGACGGGGCACCGCTGGCGGCGCTGCCGTCGCTGCTGGTCGTCGTCGACGAGTTCTCCGAGCTGCTCGCCCAGCGGCCGGAGATGATCGACCTGATGGTGACCATCGGGCGGCTCGGCCGCTCGCTCGGCATCCACCTGCTGTTGGCCTCGCAGCGACTGGAGGAGGGACGGCTGCGCGGTCTCGAGTCGCACCTGTCCTACCGGATCGCGCTGCGCACCTTCTCCGCCGCGGAGTCCCGCGCGGTGCTGGGCGTGCCCGACGCGCACCTGCTCCCGCCGACGCCCGGCGCCGCGTACCTGTCCGCGGGCACCGACGAGCTGGTGCGCTTCCGGGCCGCCTACGTCTCCGGCCCGGACACCCCGCGGGCCGCGCGCCGCCGCGCACCCGGGGCGCCG
>NZ_JAMXSG010000460.1:0-2339 GCF_024124365.1 Pseudonocardia sp. McavD-2-B | reverse complement strand
CGGGGCCGCAGGAGACCGGGCTGCTGCGCCTCGACGACCCGGTCCGCGACGACGCCGCGGCCGCGGTCGGCGCGGCCCGCACCGCGGGCGTCCGCACCATGATGATCACCGGTGACCATCCGGCGACGGCCGCCGCGGTGGCCGCGGCCGTCGGTCTGGACACCGGGGAGCGCGACGGGCTGCCCGCCGTGCACGCCCGCGCGGACCCCGGCACGAAGCTGGCGCTCGTCGAGTCGCTGCGCGCGGCCGGCGAGATCGTCGCCATGACCGGCGACGGCGTCAACGACGCCCCGGCGCTGCGCGTCGCCGACGTCGGCGTCGCGATGGGCGAGCGCGGCACGGAGGTGGCCAAGGAGGCGGCGGACGTCGTGCTGGGCGACGACGGGCTGGGCCGGATCGTGGCCGCCGTCGCCGAGGGCCGCCGGGTCGCCGACAACGTGCGCCGCTTCGTCCGCTACGGCCTGGCGGGCGGCCTGGCCGAGCTGCTCGTGATGGTCGCGGGGCCCTTCCTGGCGCTCGGTCTCCCGCTGCTGCCCGCGCAGATCCTGTGGGTGAACCTGGTGACCCACGGGCTGCCGGGGGTCGCGATGGGGTCCGAGGCGGCCGAGGCCGACGTGCTGTCCCGCCCTCCGCAGCCGCCGCGGCAGGGCATCCTCACCCGGCGCACGGTCGTCGAGACCGCGGTGCTCGGCGTCGTCGTCGCCGGCTGCTCGCTGGTGGTGGCGACGACGGCGGCCGCGACCGGACGGCCCTGGCAGACCATGCTGTTCGTGACGCTCGCGCTGAGCCAGCTGGGGCTCGCCCTGACCACCCGGTCGGACAGCACGCCGCTGTGGCGGCTCCCGGTGCGCACCAACCCGTTCCTGTACGTGGCCGCCGCCACGAGCGTGCTCGCGACGCTCGCCGTGGTCTACCTGCCCGGTGCGGGCCTGCTGTTCCACACCGTCGCGCTCGGCCCGGCGGAGCTCGCGATCGCGGTCGGCGCGGCGGCGGTGCCGTCGGTGCTGGTCGAGGCCGAGGAGCTGCGGCGTTCCCGCCGGCGGGCTCACCCCGGCCAGGACCAGTCCCGCACCAGCGGGGCGTCCTCCCCCGTCTCGTCGGCGTGAGCGAGGCAGACCGCACGCAGATCCAGCAGCCGCTGCCGCAGGCCCGTCCGGCGCACGGCGAGCCCGGGGACGCGGTCGAGCGCGTCGACCGCCAGCCGGAAGCGGTCCAGCCCGTCGCGGGCGAGCACCCCGAAGGGGGTCGCCGGGCCACCTCGCCGTCCGCGGCCCGCGACGTGCCAGAGCTCGCGACCGGGGCGCCGGGCCAGCAGGTGGTGGATCAGGGCGGGGCGGCCGTGGAAGGCCAGGACGACCGGGACCCCGGGCGGGAACAGCGCGTCGTGGTCGCACGCGGGCCACCCCTCGGGCCGTTGCGCGGGCGTCGCGAGGCGGCCCGGCTCGACGATGTCGACGACCCGCACCGCGAGCCCGGGCAGGTGCTCGCGCAGCAGCGATGCCGCCGCCACGACCTCGACGGTGGTGGCGGCCCCGCACCCGGCGAGGACGACGTCGGGCAGGGCACCGGGATCGACGGTCCCGGCCCACTCCCAGACCCCGCCGCCGCGGCGCACGTGGGCCGCGGCGGCGTCGGGGTCGAGCCACTGCGGGCCGGGTGCGGTCCCCGCGACGACGACGTTGAGCCCGCTGCCCGGGCCCAGGCACCGGCGGGCCACGCACAGCAGGGTGTTCCCGTCCGGGGGCAGGAACAGCCGCGCGCCCCACGGCCCGTCCCCCACCACGTGGTCGGCGAGACCCGGGACCGGCCCGGCGTGCCCGTCCGGGCCGCGTTCCCCGCTGCGGTCGGCCACCAGCACCGTCAGCGCCGCCGGGGACCGCCGCCAGGGCACGGTGTCGATCTCCGCCAGCACGCTCGCGTAGCCGTCGAGCATCGCGTCGACCTCACGGACCTGCTCCTCGGGCAGGACCGCCAGGCCGTGGCGGCCGGACAGCACGTAGCCCTCCAGCCGTCCCTGGCAGACCCGGGCCGAGGCGACGCCCAGGACCCGGTGCCGCTCGGGCGGCCCGGCTCCGTCGGGGCGGTCCTCGTCCAGCGCCCCGCCGAGACGGGCGTCGGCGACCCCGCCGGGGGCGACCACCCGGAACCGGTCCGGGTTGGCCGCGAGCACCTCGCGGACCCAGCCGCCGAGCATCCGGGTCGCCCCGGCGACGGTGACCCCGGGGACCGGCACCGGGCGCTGGTGCGTCCGGACCGTCGGCAGCTCCAGCGGCCGCACGAGGGCGCCGCCGTCGGCCTGCGGGCACGCGCTCGGCGGCGGCACGCACCGGCCCTCGGCG
>NZ_JAMXSG010000045.1:0-26469 GCF_024124365.1 Pseudonocardia sp. McavD-2-B | reverse complement strand
GGGGGCTCGCCCGACGCTGCTCGGGCGCGATCCCGCGCCCGGCCCAGGCCTCGGGCTGCTGCCCACCGGCGGCCGCGACGGCGCGCGCCGGAGCGGCGGGCGTCGGGGCCTGGGGGGTGTGGTCCTCGTCGCGGGCCATGTCGACCACCGCGCCGAGCGGACGCAGCGGGCGTGCGGGCAGACCCTCGACGAGGTCGGAGGCGTGCTCGTCCAGCGCGACGACGGTGCCGCCGTGCGCGCCGGGCTGGAACGCCCAGTGCGCGGCGTTGTCCGAGCGGCCGGTCTGCCACGTCAGGACGACGACCCACTTGCCGTCCTCGCCCTTCCAGGAGTCCCAGCCGGCTCCGCCGTAGTCCTGTCCGCGCAGGCCGAAGGTGTGCGCGACGGTCTCACCGAGCGTGCGCGAGTCGGGTCCGTCGGTGCGCTGCGGGTGGGCACCCTGGGCCAGCTCGGCGGTCCGCGACCGTTCGAGCAGGACGGGATAGGCGAAGCGTTCGATCTTCTGGGTCGGGACGCCGGCCGCGGCTGCGACCTCGTCGACCGACGCGCCACCCCGGATTCGGGCCTGGATCTCCCGTGGGCGCAACTGGCTCTCCAACTCGATCGCGATCTGGCCGAGCCGGGTCACGTCACCCCGTGCCGCGGCCCGCAGCTGCTCGTCGGCCGGCACCGTGTAGCGCTCGCGACGCCCCGGGTCCTCGAGGACGACCGAGCCGTCCCCGGTCACCCCCACGACCCGCAACGCGCGCATCGACCTGACCTCCTGCTGTCGTCCCCGTCCGGGTGACGGTAGAGGGCGAGGGGTCCGTGCCGGGTGAGGCGCGCCGGGCGAGTTCTGCCTGGTCGACAACACCTACTCGCCCGGGGGACCGCCGAGCCGTTCTCACTCACCGTGCGCAGCGTCGCACAGGTCGTGACTCACGAGGTAATTGGGGCGATTGATACGCGTGTGACTACAACGAGTTGCTATCGATCACGCAACGACGCCGCGCCGCGACGCAACCCGGCGTGCGCGGTGCCGTGGCCACCCCCGATGCGGAACGGGACGGCCGGGACGTATCTCCCCCGGCGCGGTGTCAGGACGGGGAACGGCGCCGGGGCCGTCGTGGAGGGTGGACGCGAGGTACCTGCGGGCGCGCTCCCGTCGCGGTGACCGCCCGCCCGGTCATCCGCAGTCCGCGCGGTGATCCGCGGCCCGGGCGCGTCCGGAAGCGCGCGAACGACGGAACTGCGCGCGCCATGTGGATCTTCGACCGATGCGCACGTCGGCGCCCGCTGCCGCCGCCCGTTGCTCCTGCCGGCGCGGACATTCGTCACCGGCGCGGGTGGTCCCCCGCCCGCTCGGACCGTGGCCGGCTCGGACAACGGCTCGACGGCGGCGCTGGGCCGGATCATCCGGGTGGCGAGGGTGGCCGGTCCGACCGCGGACGTCAGGAGCACGAGTACGTGGAGAAGACCCTCGGCCGCCACGAACGACGCAGCGGCCCGGGCCGAGCAGGCGAGAGCGATGCCGCGGACCATGGCGAAGAGCACGGTGATCGGCTCGAGGCCGGATTCGCGTCACCGGGCGCGACGGCGAGGAGCGGGAGGGCGGCCGCGGGCGGCCGGGGCCTGTGCGGGAGCGGCGCCCTGGTGGCGACGGTCGGGACGGTCGGGGTGCCGGCGCACCCGACCGCCATGGCGAGGGCCACCGCCGGGTGGGCCGACCGCAGCCGGTCGACCCACCTCGGTGGACGGTCCTCGTTCACCCGGGAGGGGATGCCCTCCCGGGACATGGTCAGGAACCCAGCCGCTCCACGACCCAGTCGACGCACGCGGTCAGCGCCGAGACGTCCGACGGCTCCACGGCCGGGAACATCCCGATCCGCAGCTGGTTGCGGCCCAGCTTCCGGTACGGCTCGGTGTCCACGATCCCGTTCGCGCGCAGCGCCTTCGCCACCGCGGTCGCGTCGACGGCGTCGTCGAAGTCGATCGTGCCGACCACCAGGCTGCGGTGCGCCGGGTCGGTGACGAACGGCGACGCGAAGCTGCTCTTGTCGGCCCAGGTGTAGAGCCGGTCGGAGGAGTCGCGGGTGCGTGCGACGCAACCGTCGAGCCCGCCCAGCGCGTTCATCCAGCGGACCTGGTCCTCGAGCAGGAACAGGGTCGCCAGCGACGGCGTGTTGTAGGTCTGGTCCTTACCGGAGTTGTCGACGGCGGTGGCCAGCGACAGGAACGGCGGGATCCAGCGGTCCGACGCGGCCAGCTCGGCGACCCGCTCCAGGGCCTTCGGGCTCATGATCGCGAGGAACAGGCCGCCGTCGGAGGCGAAGCCCTTCTGCGGGGCGAAGTAGTAGACGTCGGACTGGGTGATGTCGACCGGCAGCCCGCCGGCGCCCGAGGTGGCGTCGATCAGTACGAGCTGGTCGTCGGTGGTGCCCGCGGGCCGGTTGACGGGCACCGCGACGCCGGTCGAGGTCTCGTTGTGCGCCCACGCGATGACGTCGACCGACGGGTCGCTCACCGGCTCCGGCGCGCTGCCCGGGTCGGCCTTGACGATCACCGGGTCGGCCAGGAACGGCGCGCCGGTGGTGGTGTCGGCGAACTTCTGGGAGAACTCGCCGTAGGTCAGGTGCAGCGAGCGCTGACGGACCAGGCCGAACGCGGCTGCGTCCCAGAAGGCGGTGGAGCCGCCGTTGCCGAGGACGACCTCGTAGCCGTCCGGCAATGAGAACAGCTCGGCCAGCCCGGACCGCACCCGTCCGACGAGCTCCTTCACCGGCTTCTGCCGGTGCGAGGTGCCCATCAGGGAGTCACCGGTCGCGGCGAGGGCGGACAGCTGCTCGGGGCGCACCTTGGACGGACCGCATCCGAAGCGGCCGTCCTGCGGAAGGAGATCGCCGGGGATCTTCAGATCGGCAGGGGAGGTCACCCCACCAGTGTCGCAGCCGGACCGGCGTGACGTGCGACGAGTGCTGCGCGCCACCCGCCGGCGTCATCGGGTGGCAGCGGGGGCGCGGTGCGAGCGCCGGTAGGCGAGCGGGGCCATCCCGATGTCGGCGTGCAGCCGCTGGCGCAGCGCGGCGGTGGTGCCGAAGCCGGAGCGGGCCGCGACCTGCTCGACGGGGAGGTCGGTGGTCTCCAGCAGGCGCCGCACGAGGTCGAGGCGGCGCGCGGACAGCCAGCGCCCCGGGCTGGTGCCGGTCTCGGCGCGGAAGCGGCGGGTGAAGGTCCGCACGCTCATGGACGCCCGTTCCGCCAGCTCCTCGACCGCGAGCGGCCGGTCGAGGTGCTGCAATGCCCACTCGCGCACGGCGCGGGTGTCGGGGCCGCCGCCGGGGTCGGGGACGTGGGACTCCACGAACTGCGCCTGCCCGCCCTCCCGCCACGGCGCGACGACGTTGCGCCGGGCCGTCGCCGCGGCGGTCCCGGCACCGTGGTCGCGGCGCACCAGGTGCAGGCAGAGGTCGATGCCCGCGGCGACGCCCGCCGAGGTGAGGACGTCGCCGTCGTCGACGAACAGCACGTCGGGGTCGAGCTCGACGTGCGGGTACAGCGCGCGGAAGTCGTCCACGTGCGCCCAGTGGGTGGTGGCGCGGCGGCCGTCGAGCACCCCGGCGGCGGCGAGGGTGAACGCGCCGGTGCAGATCGCGACCACCCGCGCGCCGCGGTCCACGGCCCGGCGCACCAGGCCGAGGACGGCCGCGCCCGGGGCGCCGGTGTTCGGGCCGCGCACGGCCGGCACGACCAGGGTGTCCGCGCGCTCCAGCACCTCGATCCCGTGCTCGGGCAGCACCCGGTACCCGGCACTGGTGCGGACCGGGCCGCCGTCGACGGTGGCGACCCGCACGTCGTAGAGGGGGGTGCCGTCCGCCGTGGTCGTGGTGCCGAGGATCCGCTCGGGGATGCCCAGCTCGAAGGCGATCACCCCGTCGACGGCGAGCACTCCGACCCGGTGCATGGCCGAATTCTTACATATGTCGTCCGAACGGCCACTGTTGCGCGTCGCAGCGCCACCGCACGATGGAGCCATGACGACAGCGCCCGCGACGGCGGACACGCAGCGGCGCCGGGTGCACCCGGCCTGGTGGGCGGCCGGGGCGACGTTCCTCGCCCTGCTCGGCGCGGCCGGGTTCCGCTCCACGCCGGGCGTGCTGGTGGAGCCGCTGCACGCCGAGTTCGGTTGGGGCATCGGGTCCATCTCCTTCGCACTCGCGGTGAACCTCGCCCTGTTCGGGGTGACCGCGCCGTTCGCGGCGGCGCTGATGGAGCGCTTCGGCGTGCGCCGCGTGGTCGCGACCGCGCTGGTCATGGTGGCGGTCGGCGCGGGCACGACCGTGTTCATGACGGCGGTCTGGCAGCTGGTGCTCCTGTGGGGCGTCGTCGTCGGGCTGGGTACCGGGTCGATGGCGATGGCGCTGGTCGCGACCGTCGTGAACCGCTGGTTCGTCGCCCGCCGCGGCCTCGTCTCCGGCGTTCTCACCGCCGCCACCGCTACCGGGCAGCTGGTGTTCCTGCCGCTCGTCGCGGCCGTCGTCGAGTCGGGCGGGTGGCGGCCCGCGGCGCTGATCACCGCGGGCGCGGCGCTGGCCGTGGTGCCGGTCGTGCTGCTGTTCCTGAAGGACCGCCCCGCCGACGCCGGGGTCCTGCCCTACGGCGGCACCGAGGCCGACGTCGTCCCGCCGCAGCGCACGGGTGCCGCGCGGCTGGCGCTGCGGGCCCTGGCCGACGCCTCGCGCACCGGTACGTTCTGGCTGCTCGTCGGCGGGTTCTTCATCTGCGGCGCGACGACGGCCGGGCTGGTCCAGTCCCACTTCGTCCCGGCCGCGCACGACCACGGCATGCCCGCGACGACGGCTGCCTCCCTGCTCGCCCTGGTCGGCATCTTCGACCTGCTCGGGACGATCTTCTCCGGCTGGCTGACCGACCGGGTCGACCCGCGGCTCCTGCTGGGCGCCTACTACGCGCTGCGTGGGCTGTCGCTGTTCCTGCTCCCACCGCTGTTCGGGACCGACCTGAACGCGAGCATGCTCGCGTTCGTCGTGTTCTACGGCCTGGACTGGGTCGCGACCGTCCCACCGACGATGGCGCTGGCCCGCGAGGCGTTCGGCGCCCGCTCGGCGGTGGTGTTCGGCTGGATCTTCGCCTCGCACCAGATCGGGGCGGCGTTCGCCGCCCTCGTCGCGGGGCTGGTCCGCGACGCGCTGGGCAGCTACGACGCGGCCTGGTACGGCGGCGCCGTCCTCTGTGTCGTCGCGGCCGGGCTGTCGCTGGCGATCCGGCGCCGGCGGGTCCCCGCGCCGCTGCCCGCCGGGCCGCTCCCAGGGGAGCCCTCGTAGCGCTCTACGCCACGAGAGTTCCCCTGGGGGCACACCGAGGGCGCGGTCAGCGGGCGACGACCGAGTCCCAGCCCTCGACCTCCTGCGGACGGCGCGGGCCCGGGCCGATGTATTGCGCGCTCGGACGCACGAGCTTGCCCTCGCGCTTCTGCTCCATCACGTGCGCCGACCAGCCCGCGGTCCGGGCCGAGGTGAACATCGCGGGCATCATGTGCGGCGGGACCTCGGCGAAGTCGAGGATCACCGCCGCCCAGAACTCGACGTTCGTCTCGATCGGACGGTCCGGGCGCCGCTCGCGCAGGATCGCCAGCGCCGTGCGCTCCAGCTCGGCGGCCACCTCGTAGCGCGGGGCGTTCAGCTCCTGGCAGGTGCGGCGCAGCACGCGGGCCCGCGGGTCCTCGGCCCGGTAGACCCGGTGCCCGAAGCCCATGAGCTTCTCCTTGCGGTCCAGCAGGCCCTTCACCAGCGCCTCGGCGTCGCCCGTGCGCTCCACCTCGTCGATCATCGGGAGCACCCGGGCCGGGGCGCCGCCGTGCAGCGGGCCGGACATGGCGCCGATCGCGCCGGACAGCGACGCGGCGGCGTCGGCGCCGGTGGAGGCGATCACCCGGGCGGTGAAGGTCGAGGCGTTCATGCCGTGCTCGGCGGCGGACACCCAGTAGGCGTCGACGGCGGCGACGTGGCGCGGGTCGGGCTCGCCGCGCCAGCGGGTCATGAAGCGCTCGGTGATGGTGGAGCACTCGTCGATGCGCGACTGCGGCACCGCGGGCACACCGATGCCGCGGGCGGACTGGGCGACGTAGGACAGCGCCATCACCGAGGCACGGGCCAGGTTGTCGCGGGCCTCGGTGTCGTCGATGTCGAGCAGCGGGCGGTAGCCCCAGTACGGGGCGAGCATGGCCAGCGCCGCCTGCACGTCGACCCGGACGTCGCCGGTGTGCACCGGGATCGGGAACGGCTCGGCGGGCGGCAGGCTCTGGCCGAACCGGCCGTCGACCAGCAGGGCCCAGGCGTCGCCGAAGGTCACGGTGCCGGCGAGGTCCTCGAGGTCGACGCCGCGGTAGCGCAGTGAGCCGCCGTCCTTGTCGGGTTCGGCGATCTCGGTGCGGAACGCGACGTGGCCCTCCAGCCCGGACGTGAAGCCGGGCGGCGGCGGGGGCACCTCGTGCGCGGTCGTCTCGGTCACCGGGTCTCCTTCGGCTCGGATCGTCGCCGTCACCCTGCTCCGAACGGGTCAGCGGGGCAACGCGACCGACCGGTGGCGTCGATCACGAACCGGGCTCCCGTCCGCGAACACCGGTCGCGACCACTCCGATCGGCGGGTGCACACGCGGCTCCGGCGCGCTTACCGTGCGAGACGCACGCACCTGGCCGGAAGGGGAACCGATGACCGACGCGCCCGCGCTCGAGAGGATGCGGACGGACTACTCGAGCCGCCCGCTCGACGTCGACGGCCTGGCCCCGACCTGGCACGAACAGCTCACCGCGTGGCTGGAGCAGGCCCGTGAAGCCGGGCTGACCGAGCCGAACGCGATGGTGCTGGCGACCTCGGACCCGGACGGGCTGCCGTCGTCGCGCACGGTCCTGTGCAAGGGCCTCGACGCCGGCGGGATCGTCTTCTACACGAACTACACCTCGGCCAAGAGCCACGACCTGAACCGCACGCGCGTCGCCTCGGTGACCTTCCCCTGGTACGACCTGGCGCGGCAGGTGCAGCTCTCCGGCCGGGTGGAGCGCTGCTCGGACGCCCAGTCCGACGCCTACTGGGCGCTGCGCCCGCGCGGCTCGCAGCTGGGTGCCTGGGCGTCGGCGCAGTCGACGATCGTCGCCGGGCGGACCGTCCTCGACCAGGCGCTCGCCGGGGTCACCCGCCGCTTCGACGGCGTCGAGGAGATCCCGCGACCCCCGCACTGGGGCGGCTGGCGGATCGTGCCGTGGCAGGTCGAGTTCTGGCAGGGCCGCGCCGACCGCATGCACGACCGGCTGCGTTTCGAGGCCGGCCGCGACGACGCCTGGTCGGTCCGCAGGCTCGCCCCCTAGGAGGGAACCCGGAGGCGCACCGTCGGGGGGCCCGTGTACACCTTGACGTCGTGAGCAGTCGCAACGATCCGGGGGACGGGCCGACCGAGCCCGTGCCCGGCGCGGAACGGGACTCCCCGACCCGGCCGGTGCCGTCCGCAACGGGCGACGGCCCGACCACCCGGACCCGCGCCGGTCGGGTCACCGGCCTGCTGCGGTCGACCTTCGCCGACACCACCCCGCTGCGCACGCCCGCCTACCGGCGGCTGTGGACCGCCGGGATCGTCACGGTGATCGGCGCCCAGCTGTCGGTCGTCGCCGTGCCGATCCAGGTCTTCCAGCTGACCGGGTCGTCGGCGTACGTGGGCCTTACCGGCCTGTTCGGGCTGGTCCCGCTCGTGGTGTTCGGGCTCTGGGGCGGCGCGATCGCCGACGCCGTCGACCGCCGGGTCATGCTGCTGTTCACGGGCTCCGGCATCGCGCTGAGCTCGCTGGCGCTGTGGGTGGTCTCGGCCAGCGGCGCCGGGAACGTGTGGGTCGTGCTGGTGCTGTTCGCGTTCCAGTCGGCGATGCTCGCGATGAACCAGCCCACCCGCAGCGCGGTCATCCCGCGGCTGCTGCCCGCCGAGCAGCTGCCCGCGGCGAACGCGCTGAACATGACCGTCGTGCAGGTCGGCGCGGTGCTCGGGCCGCTGCTGGCCGGGGTGCTGATCCCGTTCATCGGGTTGTCGACGCTCTACCTGATCGATGCGATCTTCCTGCTGGCGACGCTGTGGGCGACCTGGCGGCTGCCCGCGCTGCCCAGCTCCGCGCAACGGGTCGACGGCGCCCGCCCGAAGGTGGGGCTGCGCTCGGTCGTCGACGGCTTCCGCTACGTCGGGACGCAGCGCATCCTGCTCGTCTCGTTCCTGGTCGACGTGATCGCGATGGGCCTGGGCATGCCCCGGGTGCTGTTCCCGCAGATGGCGGTGGACACCTTCGGCGGGTCGGCCGACGGCGGCATCCAGCAGGGCCTGCTGTACGCCGCGATCCCGATCGGGATGGTCGCCGGCGGCGTGCTCTCGGGCTGGCTGCAGAAGGTGCAGCGCCAGGGCGTCGCGGTCGTCGTCGCGGTGTGCGTGTGGGGCGGCGGCGTGCTCGTGTTCGGGCTCACCGGGTCGCTGTTCCTCGCGGTGCTCGCGCTCGCCGTCGCCGGTGCCGGGGACCTGGTCAGCTCGGTCTACCGGTCGTCGATGCTGCAGACCGTCGCCACCGACGAGATGCGCGGCCGGATGCAGGGCGTGTTCATCGTCGTCGTCGCGGGCGGGCCCCGGCTCGCCGACATGTGGCACGGGTCGGTGGCCTCGCTCGTCGGGCCCGGCCCCACCGCGACGCTCGGCGGCCTCGCCGTGATCGTGGGCGTGCTGCTGTGCGTGTGGCGCTTCCCGGAGTTCCTCCGATATCGGGCACCCCGCGACGAAGGGTGAGAATCGTCGCCGCGTTCTGCGTAATCGCCCCGGCGGGCTAGCGTGTGCCCGAGACCCGATTGATCCCCGCTGTGAGAGGGAACCTCCACATGTCCGACGAGACCGCCGCCAAGTCCGACACCGCCGTACTCCGGTACTCGGGCGGCGAGTTCGAGACCGCGGTGCACACCCCGACGGAGGGGTCGCAGGCCGTCGACGTCAGCAAGCTGCTCGGCAAGACCGGCCTGGTCACCTTCGACCCGGGCTTCACCAGCACCGCTGCCTGCTCGTCCGCGATCACCTACATCGACGGTGACGCCGGCATCCTCCGCTACCGCGGCTACCCGATCGACCAGCTGGCCGGGAACTCCACGTTCCTCGAGGTCAGCTACCTGCTGATCTACGGTGAGCTGCCGAGCCAGCAGCAGCTCGACGCCTTCACCAACCGGATCAGCCGGCACACCCTGCTGCACGAGGACCTCAAGCGCTTCTTCGAGGGCTTCCCGCGGGACGCGCACCCGATGCCGGTGCTGTCGTCGGCGGTCAGCGCGCTGTCGACCTTCTACCAGGACTCGCTGGACCCGCACGACGAGGAGGCCGTCGAGCTCTCCACCGTGCGGCTCATGGCGAAGGTCTTCACGATCGCCGCCTACGCGTACAAGAAGTCCGTCGGGCAGCCGTTCCTGTACCCGGACAACTCCCTCGGCCTCGTCGAGAACTTCCTGCGGATGACCTTCGGGTTCCCTGCCGAGCCCTACGAGCTGGACCCGGACATGGTCCGCGCTCTCGACACGCTGCTGATCCTGCACGCCGACCACGAGCAGAACTGCTCCACGTCGACGGTGCGGCTGGTCGGCTCCAGCCAGGCGAACCTGTTCGCCTCCATCTCCGCCGGCGTCAACGCGCTGTTCGGCCCGCTGCACGGCGGCGCCAACCAGGCGGTCCTGGAGATGCTGACCCGCATCAAGGACGTCGAGGGCGGCAACGTCGACGACTTCGTGAACCGGGTCAAGAACAAGGAGCAGGGCGCGAAGCTGATGGGCTTCGGGCACCGGGTCTACAAGAACTACGACCCGCGCGCGAAGATCGTCAAGGAGCAGGCCGAGACGATCCTCAAGAAGCTCGGCGTCAACGACCCGCTGCTCGACATCGCCATGACGCTCGAGGAGAAGGCGCTGGCCGACGACTACTTCGTCGAGCGCAAGCTCTACCCGAACGTCGACTTCTACACCGGCGTCATCTACCGGGCGATGGGCTTCCCGGTGAAGATGTTCACCGTGCTCTTCGCGCTCGGCCGGCTCCCGGGCTGGATCGCGCACTGGCGCGAGATGATGAACGACCCGCAGAACAAGATCGGGCGTCCGCGCCAGCTCTACACCGGTTCCGCGGAGCGCCTCTACGTCCCGGTCGGCCAGCGCTGACCGCGTAGCCCCACCGCATCACCCCCCGAGCGGGCCGGTCCCACGACCGGCCCGCTCGCTCGTTCCGGGGAGCCGCCGCCCCGCCTCGCGCACCGCCGCCCCAGCGCTCCCAGGGGAACCCTCGTAGCGCTCTAGGCCACGAGAGTTCCCCTGGGGGCACACCGGAGGGGTGCGACGGCTCGGCGGGCGGCGCAGCGGTGGCGCCGCTAGCGTCGACCGGCATGGCGCCGAGTACTGCTGTCGTCTGGTTCCGGCGCGACCTCCGGGTCGCCGACCAGCCCACGTTCCTCGCCGCGGCCGACGCCGCCGACCGGGCGCTCGCGCTGTTCGTGCTGGACCCGGCCCTGCTGAAGCCCTCGGGTGCCGCGCGGGCGAACTTCCTCTACGGCTGCCTGCGCGAGCTCGACGACGCCCTCGGCGGGAAGCTGCTCGTGGTGAAGGGCGACCCGGCCGACGTCGTCCCGCGGGTCGCGCGGGCCGTCGGCGCGCAGACCGTGCACGTCGCCGCGGACTACGGCCCCTACGGCCGCGAACGTGACGAGAACGTCGAGAAGGCGCTGTCCGACGACGGCGTCGAGCTCGTCCGCACCGGTTCGCCGTACGCCGTCGCGCCGGGCCGGGTGGAGAAGGGCGGCGGCGGGCCGTTCAAGGTGTTCACCCCGTTCAGCCGCGCCTGGGCCGACCACGGCTGGCGCGCCCCGGCCGGCACCGACGCGTCGACGTGCACCTGGATGGACCCCTCGGACAAGGACGGCGGTCCGCGCGCGGTGAAGGTCCCCGACGACGAGCCGGTCGAGGCCGAGCTGCCCCAGCCGGGGGAGTCCGCCGGGCTGGCGCGCTGGCGCGACTTCCTCGACGAGGGCGTCCTGGACTACGAGTCCGACCGCGACCTGCCGGCGAAGAAGGGCACCTCGGGGATGTCGCCGTACCTCAAGTACGGCTGCGTGCACCCGCGCACGCTGCTCGCCGACCTCGCGCAGCACCGGGGCGACTCGGTCAAGGCCTACCGCACCGAGATCGCCTGGCGCGAGTTCTACGCCGACGTGCTCCACCGGCGCCCGGACTCGGCGCGCGAGAACTACGACAAGGGTTTCGACCACCTGCCGCTGCGCACCGGGAAGGCGGCCGACGCCGACTTCGAGCGCTGGTGCGAGGGCCGCACCGGCTATCCGATCGTCGACGCCGGGATGCGCCAGCTGCGCGGCGAGGCGTGGATGCACAACCGGGTGCGGATGATCGTCGCCTCGTTCCTGGTCAAGGACCTGCACATCCCGTGGTGGCGGGGGGCGCGGCACTTCATGCAGCTGCTCGTCGACGGCGACCTGGCCTCCAACCAGCACGGCTGGCAGTGGACGGCCGGGTCGGGGACGGACGCGTCGCCGTACTTCCGGATCTTCAACCCGATCACCCAGGGCGAGCGGTTCGACCCCGACGGCGACTACGTGCGGCGCTGGGTGCCCGAGCTCGCCGACGTCGAGGGCAAGGCCGTGCACCAGCCGTGGAAGCTGAAGGGCGGCATCCCGGAGGGGTATCCGGAGCCGATGGTCGACCACAAGGCCGAGCGTCAGGACGCGCTCGCCCGCTACGACCAGGTCAAGGCCGCCCGGTCCTGAGGGCGTCCCGCCAGCGGACCCGGGCCCCGGTGCGCAGCACCGAGTTGCGGTAGACGCGGGCCGACAGCACCACCATCCCGGCCAGCGCGAGCAGCGCGAGCGCGTAGGCGAGCACCGGCTCCCACCAGTCGGTGACGCCCAGCGCGGTCCGGGCCGGCATCAGCGTCTGCGACAGGTACGGCACGAACGACAGCACCGTGGTGACGGGGTTGCGCGGGTCCACGGGCAGCACGGCGACGGCGAGCAGGAACGGCACGAGCAGCACGACGGCGATCGGCGCGGTCACCGACTGGAGCTCCTCCTGGCGGGACACGAGCGCCCCCGCCGCCGCGTAGAGCGTCGCGAACAGGAAGAACCCGACCAGGTACCAGGCCAGCGCCGACACCAGCGTCGGCAGCAGCAGCGCCGGGACGGCCAGCGCGCCCGTGCCCACCGCGACGGCCGCGCCCACCGCGCCGAGGATCAGCAGCTGCAGCAGCCCGACCAGACCGAGGCCGAGCACCTTCCCGGCGAGCAGCTGCCGGGCCGGGATCGTCGCGAGCAGCAGCTCCACCACGCGTCCGGACTTCTCCTCTACCACCCCCTGCGCGACCGCCGCGCCGTAGGCGGTGACCGAGAAGAACAGCAGGAACGTCACGACGAACGCGGTCCCCACCCGCTGGCCCAGCTCGGTGTCGACCGGTTCGAGGGTGCGCACGCCCACCCCGGACAGCGTGCTGACCCGCTCCGGGTCGGCGCCGGCGGCGAGCAGCGACTCGCGCACGGCCTGCTGCTCGACGACGTCGGCGACCAGGGACCGCAGCCCCGGCGCGACGTCGTCGAGGCCCACGAGCTGGTAGGTCCCCGGTGCCCCGGTGAGCATCGCGTCGGCCTCGCCGGTGCGGACCATCGACTCGGCGGTGGCCCGGTTCCCGGCCTCGGTCAGCCGCAGCGCGGTGCCGAGCCGGTCCGCGGTGCCCTGCAGCTCGCCGCGCAGCTCGCGGGCCGGCCCGTCGAGCACCAGCGACGACGACGAGCTCTGCGCCCCGGCGAACGCGATCACCGCGCCGTACCCGCCGAAGACCAGCAGCATCAGCAGGATCCCGACGACGAACGTCCGCGACCGCAGCTGCGTGGTGATCTCCCGGCGCGCGACGAGCAGCACCGTCCTCATGCGTCGTCCTCCCGGTCGCCGGTGGCGCGGTCGCGCACGGCGTGGCGGTAGAGCTCGGTCAGCGGTGGCCGGTACGGGCCGAAGGCGTGCACCGGTCCGGCGGCGAGCGCGGCCGCGAGCAGGGTCTGGTCGTCGGTGCCCGGCGCCAGCTCGACGCGGGTCCGGGCGCCGTCGACGCCGAGGACGCGCACCCCGGGGAGGCCGTCGGCCCAGCCCGGCGGCGGGCCGGTCACGTCGTAGCGGTCCGCGGCGCCGGCCCGCAGCCCGTCGACCGTGCCGACCGCCACCATCCGGCCCGCGGAGATGATCCCGACCCGGTCGCACAGCCGCTCCACCAGCTCCAGCTGGTGGGAGGAGAACACCACGGGCACCCCGGCCGCGGCGCGCTCGCGCAGCACCGCCCCCAGGGTGTCGACGGCCGCCGGGTCCAGCCCGGAGAACGGTTCGTCGAGGACCAGCAGGTCGGGGTCGTGCACCAGCGCGGCGCACAGCTGCACCCGCTGCTGGTTCCCCAGCGACAGCTTCTGCACCTCGTCGCCGCGGCGGTCGGCGAGCCCGACCCGGTCGGTCCAGGTCTCGGTGGCGGCGAGCGCGGCCGACCGGGACAGCCCGTGCAGCCGGGCCAGGTAGACGAGCTGCTCGGCGACCCGCATCCGTGGGTACAGACCGCGTTCCTCGGGCAGGTAGCCGATCCGGCGCCGTTGCGCGGAACCGAGCGGGCCGCCCTTCCAGGTGACCGCGCCGGCGTCGGTGTCGAGGACGCCGAGCACGATCCGCATCGTCGTCGTCTTGCCCGCCCCGTTGCCGCCGACGAAGCCGAACACCTCGCCCGCGCCGACCGTGAAGCTCACCCCGTCGAGGGCGGTCGCGGAGCCGAACCGCTTGGCGAGGCCGTCGATCGCCAGCACCTCGGCGACGCTACACGGGGCGGGTGTCGCGCACCGGTATCGATCACCACGCGTGGGTGGCAACCCCCCTTTTGGCTCTGTAGGCTCCGCTCACCGCAATGGTGCTGGATATGTCGATCGTGTAACGAAATGCGCTTCCGGTAGCGGTTTACGCATTGCGCGAGTGGGGGTCCCCGAATGTCATCGGTTCCGACAGGTGCTGGTCAACAGAGTGGCGAGAACGACGTGGAGCCCTCCGTACTACGGAGGGCGGTCGCCGCGTCGGCGATCGGGAATGCGACGGAATGGTTCGACTACGGCATCTACGCCTATCTGACGGTCGAGCTGACGCAGGCGTTCTTCCCGGGTGAGCTGGGCTACCTCGGCACGCTGCTCGGCTTCGCGATCTCGTTCGTCCTGCGGCCGCTCGGCGGCTTCGTGTGGGGCCCGCTCGGTGACCGCATCGGCAGGCAGAAGGTCCTGTCGATGACGATCATCCTGATGGGCGTCGCGACGTTCCTGATCGGCGTCATCCCGTCCTACGAGACGATCGGCTGGGCCGCCCCGGCGCTCCTGTTCCTGCTGCGGATCATCCAGGGCTTCTCCACCGGCGGTGAGTACGGCGGCGCCGCCACGTTCATGGCGGAGTACGCGCCGGACAAGAAGCGCGGCTTCTGGGGCAGCTTCCTGGAGTTCGGCACGCTCGCCGGGTTCACCCTCGCGGTGCTGGTCGTGTTCGCGTTGGAGATGTCGATCGGCGAGCAGGCCATGCTCGACTACGGCTGGCGCATCCCGTTCATGATCGCGCTGCCGCTGGCGATGATCGGCCTCTACATCCGGACCAAGCTCGAGGACACCCCGGTGTTCCGCGACCTGGAGGCCGCCGGCGAGTCCGAGTCGGCCGCGACCGGTGCGCTCAAGGATCTCCTGGTCCGCTTCTGGCAGCCCATCCTGGCGCTGTTCGGCCTGGTCATCGCGCTGAACGTCATCAACTACACGCTCCTGACCTACATGCCGACCTATCTGCAGACCACCATCGGCATGGATTCGGCGAGCGCGGACACCCTCGCCGTCGTCGGGCAGGCGATCATGATGCTGCTCATCCCGTTCGCCGGTGCGCTGTCGGACCGGATCGGCCGCAAACCGTGCTGGTGGGTGTCGCTGGTCGGCATCTTCGTGCTGGCGATCCCGATGTACATGCTCATGGCGCAGGGCCTGGCCTGGGCGATCGTCGGCTTCACCGTGCTCGGCCTGATCTACCTGCTGCAGCTCGGGACGATCTCCGCGACGTTCCCGGCGATGTTCCCGACCCACGTCCGGTTCGCCGGCATGGCGATCTCCTACAACGTGGCCACGGCCGCGTTCGGCGGCACCGCGCCGCTGGTCAACGAGTGGGTCGTCGGGGAGACCGGGGACGTGCTGTTCCCCGCCTACTACATGATGGGCGCCTGCGTGATCGGCATGATCGCGCTGTACTTCGTCATCGAGACGAGGGGCGTGTCGATCATGGGCCGGGAGATCCCGGGTCTCGCCGAGCACCGCGCCCGGCAGGCCGCGAAGACCGGTTCCTGACCCGTACCGCCCGACCGGGCCCGTCCCACGGGGGACGGGCCCGGTCCGCGTTCAGCGCCCCGCCCACCCCCGGGCCAGCGGCACGTGCCCGACCCGCGCCGCCGCCCACACCCAGGCCCAGCAGACGGTGCCGTCCTCGACGACCACCCGGACCCGGGCGTACTCCGGCCCCTCGTAGGCGTCCAGGACCGCCAGCGCGGACGCCGGGTCGGCCAGCTCGACGACCCAGCCGGGCACGCCGTCGCCGGTGTCGAGGGTGAGGGCCGGGTAGTCGTGCCCGGTGTCGGCGATCCCGCCGACCGGCAGCACCACCGGCTGCGGCAGCGTCGTCGAGGCGTGCGGGCGCAGCAGCCCGAACGCGCGCTGCCCCGGCATCAGCGAGCCGTAGACGAACACCCGCGACGGCCAGTGCTCCGGCACGGGCACCCCCTCGGCGGTGTCGGCGTCGAGCCCGTCCGGGCCGGGCGTCCCGGCCAGCGCGGCGGCACCGGCCTGGTCGAGGGCGGTGCAGGTCACCGGGGCGCCGTCGAGCACCAGCGGCCTGCGGTCGGTGCGGTCGTCGCCGGTCGGGGTCTCCGGTGCGACGTAGGCCCACGGCCGGTCCAGCACCCCGGCGCCGTCGAGGAGGGTCACGCGCCCGGTCGCGACCCGGGCGAGCCGGTAGCGGGGCGGGTCGGCGTCGCGGCCCTCGACGGCGTCGAGCGCGGCGAACTGCTCCGGTGCGGCCAGCCACACGGTGTGCTCCTCCACCACACCGTCGAGGGCGGCCAGGGTGGCCGGACGCTGGTCGTCGACGACGCGGCGACCGGCCGCCCACACCGCCGCCAGGCCCGCGGTGCGCACCCGCAGCACGACCACCGGCCCGCCCAGCCCGCGCGCGTCGCGCATCCAGGTGATCTTCGACGGGCAGGCGTTCGAGCCGTAGGCCAGCAGCGGCACCCGCCCGGCCAGTCGCGGTGCGCACAGGCCGGCGAGCACGTCGTCGAGGCAGCGGCCGCCGGCCCGCCATCCCGAGGGCGCCGACGGGTCGGCCGTCAGCGGGTGGGTGCGGGCGTCGGTGTGCAGGAACGAGCACGGCGGCCGGGCGCCCGGGTACGGGTCGGCGGGGAACGCCGAGTCCGGCCACGGTGCAGCGATGTCCGTTCCCGTCATGGGCACGGACCGTAGATCAACGACCGGGGCTCAGCGGTGCGCGCCCGGGTAGCGCCGTCGCAGCAGCGCCGCCGCCAGGGCGAACAGCGCCAGGACCGACAGCACGGACACCACGACGAGCACCGCCGTCGAGGTGCCGGCGGGCAGCAGCGTGAGGGGCCAGAGCACGGCGACCAGCACGATCAGCGCGGCGACGGCGCCGCGCAGCGGGGCCGGGACGCCGTCGGGGATCAGGAACAACCGTCGGAGCAGGGCCATGGTCCGACGGTAGGGGCCGTCCGGGGGCGTCGCAGTCCGTACGGGCTGTCACCCCTCGTGTCGGCGCCTGCCCTGCGTCGCCGCCCGGCGCAGCAGCGCCGCGGTCAGCAGCATCAGTCCCAGCACCGCGAGCGCGGACATGACCACCCGCAGCCACAGCGGCGCCGGGTCCGGCAGCAGCATCGCGATGACGAACACCCCGGCCATCGAGCTGCTCAGCAGGATCATCACCAGCAGCGGGGGCGGCGTGCCCTCCGGGAAGGAGAACGCGCGGACGATCCGGCTGCGGCGACCCACGCCGCGCAGGCTACCGGGACATCCCCGCCCCCTCCGGCGTCGCGATGCCGTAGCCGCGGATCTTGCGGTAGATCGTGGCCCGGCTCATCCCGAGCCGGCGCGCGGCCTCGGCCTTGTTGCCGTCGGCGTCGAGCAGGGCGTCGACGATGGCGTCGCACTCGATCGACTCCAGCGGGGTCAGCACCCGCCGGGCCAGCACCCGCGTCTCCGGCGGCAGGTCCTCCAGCCGGATCACCCCGGTCCGGCGACGGCTCACGACCTTGCGCAGCACCTGGTAGAGCTGCTCGACGTTGCCCGGCCACCGGTGCCGCATGAGCACCCGCAGGGCCTCCGGCGCACAGGTCAGGTCGGCGCCGCGCGTCAGCCGGGCGAGCAGGTACGGCACCAGCTCGGCGACGTCCTCCACGTGGTGGCGCAGCGGCGGGACCTCGATGGTGCGCGGGAAGCAGTCCAGCAGCGACGCGAGCTCGGGTGAGTCGGTCGTCCGGGAGCTGCCGCGGGTCGCGATGACCCAGGCCCGCTCCGGGTCGGTCGACTCGCGGTGCGGCTCGAGCACGTCGGCGAGCGCCGCCGCGGCGGCCGGGGGGAGCCGGTCGACCTCGCGCAGCACCAGCGTCCCGCCGCCGCCGTCGAGCTCGTCGGACACCTCGGAGAGCCAGCGCGGGCCCACGTCGCCGGCGTCGAGCACACGCACGTGCCCGGCGGGGGAGTGGAGGTGGTGAGTGGCGCGGGCCAGCGTGGTCCGGCCGGAGCCGTGCTCGCCCTGCAGCACCAGCCACTCGTTGGTGCGGAAGTGCCGGTCCACCGCCTGGGCGCACTTGGTCCACAGCGCTCCCGAGCCGACGGCGGTCGGCAGCGCGGTGGTGATCGTCGGGGTCGCGGAGCCGCGGCCGACGGTCTCGCGGTGGGTCAGGCTCACCTGCAGGATGCCGCCCGCCGAGCCCGCCTCGTTCCAGCTCGGCCGGCACTGCACGCGCGCGGTCGCCCCGCTCGGCAGGTCGACGACGAGCTGGCGGTTGCGTCCGGCCCGCAGCGCGTCGGTCGCCCCGGCGAGCAGCGGGACCTGGTCACCGGGTGCGATGAGCTCGCGGGCGCGGTCGTTCATCATCACGAGGTCGTCGCCGACGGCGAGCACCGCGGAGTCGCCCCCGCGCCGGACCGCGGTCAGGTAGTCGTGCAGCAGCGTCAGCTCGTGCCGCCCGGACGCGGCGAGCAGCGCCTCCTCGATGCGGCGGGCCGTCGTCGCGGCGGTGGCGACCATCAGCGCGTTGGCCTCGCTCCGCCAGCAGGTCAGGTCGACGACGCCGAGGATCTTGCCGGTCACCGGGTGCCGGATCGGGGCGCCGGCACAGGCCAGGTCCTCCAGGTGCTCGACGAAGTGCTCGTGCCCGAACACCTCGGTCGGGCGCCTGCCCTCCAGTGCGGTGCCGATGCCGTTGGTGCCGACGTGCTGCTCGGCGTAGGAGAAACCGGGGACGAGCCACACCCGGTCCAGGTGCTGACGCAGCGCGGAGTCACCGGTCCGGCGGTCGAGGACGACACCGTCGCCGTCGCAGAGGATGAGGCTGACCGGCTCGGTGGCGAACTGGTCGCACAGCTCGGAGACGATCGGCGTGGCCGCCCGCACCAGCGGGCTGTCGGTCTTGCGGCCGATCTCGGGCAGGTCGATGGAGTCGGGCGCGACGTGGCTGTCCCGCGACCGGATCCAGGACGCCAGGATCGGCGGGCGCACCGCGTCCTCGCGCATCTGCTCGTGGTGCAGGAACGCGTCGCGGGCCGCCGCGATCCGTTCGGCCGCGGCGCTGGTGCTGGTCCTGGTGGCGGGTGCGGGCGCCGAGCCGGTGACGGGGGAGTCCCGTTCGTCCCCGGGCCGTCGCGGGCGCGGCGTCGGCCGGCCCGCCCGGGGGGCGCCCTGCGCGCCGTCGGGCAGGGGTCTCACACACGGCCTCCTCGCCTGTGTCGAGCTCGGGACACGACCACCGAGGACCCGTGTGCAACAGCGGTGACCTGCCCGGATCCTGTGGTTACGGCGACGGTACGCGCCGTGAGAGCAAGATCACCACAGGTGGCGGGGCGGAAGAGTCTCATATTGAGACCTCGAATGCCTGTCCAACCATGTGTGATTCGCAGCACGGAGTAGAGACGGCATCGCCGGGCGCGGCAGCCAGCCACGTCGCCGGGCCGTCCGACCTCCGCGTTCGACCACGACATCGGGCTACCCGCGCTCGCCCGCTGATCCGACCACAACCCACCACCGTGAGGAGACGACGTGAGTCGGCAGAGTTTGGCGAAGGCTCACCAGAAGATCCAGGAGCTTTCCTGGGAGCCGCAGTACCACGAGCCGTACATGAAGTACGGAACCGACTACACCTTCAAGAAGGCGGCGAAGAAGGACCCGCTCAAGCAGGTCCTGCGCTCGTACTTCCCGATGGAGGAGGAGAAGGACCACCGCGTCTACGGCGCCCAGGACGGTGCCATCCGCGGCAACATGTTCCGGCAGGTGCAGGAGCGCTGGCTGGAGTGGCAGAAGCTCTTCCTGTCGATCATCCCGTTGCCGGAGATCTCGGCGGCGCGCTCGATGCCGATGCTGTTCCACGTGGTTCCGAACCCGGAGCTGCACAACGGCCAGGCGATCCAGATGATCGACGAGGTTCGGCACAGCACGATCCAGCAGAACCTCAAGCGCCTGTACATGAACAACTACATCGACCCGGCGGGCTTCAACAACTCGCTGCGGAACTTCCAGTCGGACTACTGCGGCACCATCGGCCGCCAGTTCGCGGAGGGGTTCATCACCGGCGACGCCATCACCGCCGCGTCGATCTACCTGACCATCGTCGCGGAGACCGCGTTCACGAACACCCTGTTCGTGGCGATGCCGGCGGAGGCGGCCGCCAACGGCGACTACCTGCTGCCGACGGTGTTCCACTCGGTGCAGTCCGACGAGTCGCGGCACATCTCCAACGGCTACGCCACGCTCCTGATGGCGCTGTCGGACGAGGACAACCGCCAGCTGCTCGAGCGCGACCTGCGCTACGCGTGGTGGAACAACCACCGCGTCGTCGACGCCGCCATCGGAACCTTCATCGAGTACGGCACGAAGGACCGCCGCAAGGACCGCGAGTCCTACGCGGAGATGTGGCGCCGCTGGATCTACGACGACTACTACCGCAGCTACCTGCTGCCGCTCGAGAAGTACGGCCTGGTGATCCCGCACGACCTGGTCGAGGAGTCCTGGAACCAGATCTGGAACAAGGGCTACGTCCACGAGGTCGCGCAGTTCTTCGCCACCGGCTGGTGCGCCAACTACTGGCGCATCGACGGCATGACCGACACCGACTTCGAGTGGTTCGAGTACAAGTACCCGGGCTGGTACGACCGGTACGGCAAGTGGTGGGAGAACTACAACCGCCTCGCCAAGCCGAACGGTCACCACGCCATCGTGGCCGAGGACGTCGACTACGTGTACCCGCACCGCTGCTGGACCTGCATGGTCCCGTGTCTGGTGCGTGAGGACATGGTCGTCGACAAGGTGGACGGCCAGTGGCGCACGTACTGCCACGAGGTCTGCCGCTGGACCGACGCCGAGGCCTTCCGGCCCGTGTACCAGGGTCGCGAGACCCCGAACATGGGCAAGCTCGTGGGGCACCGCGAGTGGGAGACGCTCTACCACGGCTGGAACTGGGCCGACGTCGTCCAGGACATGGGCTTCGTCCGTGACGACGGCAAGACGCTGACCGCTCAGCCGCACCTCGATCTCGACCCGAAGAAGATGTGGACGCTGGACCACATGCGGCGCATGCCGCACCTGGCCAGCCCCAACGTCATCCTCAACGAGATGAGCGACGCCGAGCGCGAGGCGTTCGTGGCGGACTACAACCGCCAGGGGCCGGGAGGCCGGCCCGCGCCCACCGACGCCTGAGCGCGGGTCAGGCGAGGGGAGGGGGTCCCCGTCATGCCATGACGGGTCCCTCTCCCCGCGGCCCGGCCGGGGGGTCGTCTTCCCCGGCCGGGTCACCCCGGGACTCCCGTCCGCCGGGCGGGGCCCGGGGCGACGCCTGCCCACGTCTGTCCGATTGGTCTTTTTTCTCACGCCATTCGTCACGCCAAGAGAGGTGGTCTGCGCTCGTGGGCGACAAACACGTCGTGCGGTTCGAGCCCGTCGGCATCGAGATCGAGGTCGACGAGGACCAGAACATCCTCCGCGCCGCGGCCGAGCAGGGCGTCCAGCTCATGCACGGTTGCAAGGAGGGCCAGTGCTCGGCCTGCAAGTCCTTCGTGCTCGAGGGCGAGGACATCGAGTACGACAGCTACTCGACCTTCGCGCTCCCGGACTACGAGAAGGAGGAGGGCCACACCCTCCTGTGCCGGGCGCATGCCTACGAGGACCTGGTCATCGAGCTGACCAACTACGACGAGGAGATCATCCGGTCCGGCCTGCCCCTCACCAAGGGCGTGGTCGAGGTCGTGTCGGTCGAGGCCGTCACCCACGACATGCGGCACCTGACCGTCAAGCTGGTCGAGCCGTCGGAGATCAAGTTCTTCCCCGGGCAGTACATGGACCTCGTCTGCCCCGGGACCGAGGAGAGCCGTTCGTTCTCCATGGCCAACACCCCCAACCGGGACGGCACCTACGAGTTCGT
The DNA here is from genome assembly GCF_024124365.1 of Pseudonocardia sp. McavD-2-B. Classification (NCBI taxonomy): domain Bacteria; kingdom Bacillati; phylum Actinomycetota; class Actinomycetes; order Pseudonocardiales; family Pseudonocardiaceae; genus Pseudonocardia; species Pseudonocardia sp. McavD-2-B. Next base: position 4,691 of record NZ_JAMXSG010000045.1, on the reverse strand, counting down.
CATCAAGGTCTACCCGGGTGGGTTGTTCGGGACCTGGCTCGACGAGAAGGCCGCTCCCGGTGACCGGCTCGATGTCGAGGCGCCCTTCGGCACCTTCACCCTCCGTCAGAACCGCAGCTCGCCGATCGTCTTCGTCGGCGGTGGCGCCGGCATGGCGCCGGTACTGGGCCTGCTGCGGGCGATGGCCGATGGCGGCGTCGAACGACGGGCCACCTTCTACTACGGCGCGCGCACCGCGGCCGATCTCTGCTTCGAGAAGGAGATCGCCGAACTGGCGCCCCAGCTCAACGGCTTCCGGTACGTCCCCGCCCTGTCCGACGGCGACGGCGGGGACTGGGCCGGCGAGACCGGTCTGATCACCGAGGTGGTCAGGCGCAACGAATCCGATCTGAAGGGAGCGGATGCCTACGTCTGCGGTCCCCCGCCGATGGTCGACGCGGCGATCGCGACGCTGACCCAGCTGGGTGTGAGTGAGACCAACATCTTCTACGACAAGTTCACCACGACCGGTGAGCAAGAAGGCGAGGACGGACAGCAATGACTCAGTCCCCCACCACACAGGACACGTCGTCCGGTTCGCAGCGCAGCGTTCCCAAGCCCGTCTTCACCGACGCGGAGGCCGGAGCGCGGGAGTTCCCGGACTCGAGCTCGAGCGCACGCCACTACAACTACTACACCCCGGCCAAGCGGAAGCAGACGCTGTACGAGGACACCACCGTCGAGGTCCAGCCGGACCCGCGGCACTACCTCGCGCAGGGCTGGATCTACGGCTTCGCCAACGGCGAGGGCGGCTACCCGCTGCACTGGACCAAGCTGAAGGCCTGGGGCGTCGACGAGCCCGAGCCGCAGCGCGGCATCGGCACCGGCGGTATGCACGTGAAGAACTGGCCGGCCCACGGCTGGCACGAGTTCCGCGACCCGAACGAGGAGTGGGAGCAGAGCCTCTACCGGTACAACGCGAACGTCGTCCGGCAGCTCACCCAGAACATCGAGAACGCCCGCAACGCGAAGGCGTTCGAGCTGTGGAACTCGAACTGGATCCGGTTCGTCGAGCGCAACGTCGGCGCCTGGATGCACATCGAGCACATCCTCGGCCTCTACGTCTTCGCGTCCAACGAGCGGTCCGCGCCGACCAACATGCACAACACGGCGCTCGCGGCGAACTCCACCCGTAAGATCCGCTTCGCCCAGGACCTGGCGCTCTACAACCTGACGCTGTCGGAGGAGATCGACGGGTTCGACGGCGCAGCCCACCTCGACGCGTGGGACAACGCGCCGGAGTGGCAGGGCGCCCGCAAGTTCACCGAGGCCCTCACCGCGGTCCAGGACGACTGGGGCGAGGCCATCTTCGCGGCCAACTGCGTCTTCGAGCCGCTGGTCGGTGAGCTGTTCCGCTCGAACCTGGTCATGCAGTCCGCCGCCACCAACGGCGACTACGTGACCCCGACGGTCATGGGTGCCGGCGAGTACGACTACGCCCAGCGCGACCTGCGCTGGTCGATCGCCTGTTTCGCGCCGCTCACCCAGGACCGCGAGTTCGCCGAGCACAACCGCTCGCTGATGGGCGGCTGGCTGCGGACCTACGTCCCGCAGGCGCTGGAGGCCGCCCGGACCATGCAGCCGATGTGGTCCCAGTCGGACTCGAAGCCCCCCACGTTCGAGGACTCCCTCGACCGCGCCAAGAACCGGTTCGCCGGGATCTGCAGCGATCTCGGCCTCGACGTCCCCGAGGAGCTGAAGCAGTGACCAGCACCAGCCCGTTCAAGCAGGACAGCACCGCGTCGAACATGTGTGGCTTCACGCTGATGAACAACCAGATCGGCGCGGTCATCGCGACCGTTCTGGACCGTCAGGACAACGTGACCGTGCAGCACCTGCCCTCGATGATCCGCGTCGACGGCACGGGCAAGTTCGAGCTGGACTACGTCGCGATGGACGAGGAGGCCGGCCAGGAGGAGGGCTGGTTCGACGCCGCCCAGTTCGAGGAGAACATGTCCACCCACTACGGGCGGATGGTCCACCTGGACGACAAGACGATCATGTTCGCCAATCCCGAGGACGCCGCCGAGTACATCGACTTCGACCTGAAGCCGGTGTAAGGACCCGCTCCTCACCCGGATCGCACCGCCCGGGACGACGACCCGTCCCCGGCCCACCACGGCCGGCGACGGCCCGGGCGGTGCGCTCCACCCGCGCAGCGCGCCCGCACGGCGCCACGGCTGCGCACGTTGATCCGCACCCGCGCACCTGGACCGACTCTTTCTCCGGGAGGACCCACCATGGCCAAGGAACTCCGCTTCGGCGCCGAGGGCCGTCATCTGTTGCAGGCCGGCGTCGACCAACTGGCCGAAGCCGTCAAGAGCACGCTCGGTCCGAAGGGCCGCAACGTCATCCTGGAGAAGATCACCGGCTCGCCCGAGGTCACGAACGACGGCGTCACGATCGCCCGCGAGATCCATCTGCGCGACCCCTTCGAGAACATGGGCGCCCAGCTGGTCAAGGAAGCGGCGGTCAAGACCAACGACACGGTCGGCGACGGGACCACCACCGCGACCGTCATCGCCCAGGCCATCGTCCGTGAGGGCATGAGCGCCATCGAACGGGGCGGCAACCCGGTGCTGGTCAAGCGGGGCATCGACATCGCGGTCAACGCGCTCGTCGACCGTCTGCAGACGGTGTCGCACACGGTCAGCACGGAGGAGGACTACGCCCGCGTCGCGTCCATCTCGGCCAACGACGACTACACGATCGGCCGCGTCGTCGCGAAGGCGCTGCACACCGTGGGCGACGACGGCGTCGTCACCGTCGACGACACCCCGCTGCCGGGCGTCTCGGTGGACTTCGTCGAGGACTTCGAGTTCGACAACGGGTACGTCTCGCCGTACATGGTGACCAACCCCGGCACGCTCGAGGCGATCGTCGACGACCCCTACATCCTCTTCACCGCGCACAAGATCAAGGACGTCCAGCAGATCATGCCGGTGCTGGACCGGATCATGCGCAACGACCGGCGCCCGCTCGTCATCGTCGCGGAGACCGTCGAGGGCACCGCCCTGCAGATGCTGGTCCACAACCACGTCAACGGGCACTTCCAGGCCGTCGCGATCAAGGCGCCGGGCTTCGGCGAGAAGCGCATCCACCTGCTGGAGGACATGGCCGCGCTCTGCGGCGGGCAGGTGCACTCCAAGAGCTCCTCGTTCTCGCTCGAGCAGATCGACGTCGAGCACCTGGGGCGCGCCGTGCAGGTGCAGGTCACCAGCGAGGGCACCACGATCATCGGCGGCGGCGGGGACAAGCAGAAGCTGGAGTACCGGCTGTCGCAGCTGCGCGCCGAGCTGGCCCGCGCGACGATCGGCACCGACGAGGACTTCTTCTCCGACCGCATCGCCCGGCTGTCCGGGAAGGCCGCGATCATCTCGGTCGGGGCACCGACCAACGCCGAGGCCCGCGAGATCCGGCACCGTGTGGACGACTCGCTGCAGGCGACCCGGGCCGCGGTGGCCGAGGGCATCGTCGCCGGTGGCGGCGCGGCGCTGCTGCACGCCGAGCCCGCCCTCGACGAGCTGGACGTGACCGGGGACTACCGGATCGGCGTCGAGATCGTCCGGCACGCACTCACCGAGCCCGTGCACCTCATCGCCTCCAACGCCGGCTACGACGGCGACGAGGTGGTCAAGCAGGTCACGACCATGGGCGTCGACGAGGGCTTCGACGCCCTGGAGGGCCGCTTCGGGGACATGGTCGAGATGGGCATCATCGACCCGCTGCGGGTCGTGCGCTCCGCCCTGCAGAACGGCGCCTCGGTCGCCGGGCTGATCCTCACCACCAACTCGCTGGTGGCCGAGGAGGTCACACCCTGGAACAAGGCGCTCATGACCGAGTTCGGCCAGCTCGACGAGGGCATCCCGCAGCCCAGCCCGGACTCGAGCACGCCCCAGTCGATGGGGCTCGGCCCGTCGGTCGGGTAGGTACCGGCCCGTCCGGTCACAGGAACAGTGGGGAGCGGCCCGGCACGCGCTGCGCGTGCCGGGCCGCTCCGCGACAGTGGAGAGGTGGTCGTCGTGGACCGGTGCTGCGGAGCGCCCCGGGGGCGTGGTGGTCTCCCGGCGGTCGTCGACGCCCAGGTGCACGGCTGGGACGGCCGGCCGCACAACCAGGCGGGCCCGGCGGGGGAGCAGTTCGTCGCCGATCTGCTGCACCGCCACCGGATGGTCGACCCGTCGCCGCGCCCGCTGTCCGCGGACGCGTTCGAGCTGGTCACGCCGCAGGCACTGGCCGCGCACGTGCTCTCCGCGGTGGACCGCGCGGTGCTCGTCCCGGCCGGTTTCGAGGACCTGTTCGTGCTCGGGTTCGCCGCACCGGCCTGGCACGCCGAGCTCGCCGCCGAGCACCCCGGGCGGCTCGCGCTGGCGGGGGAGCTCGACCCCGCCGACCGGGCCCGCGCCCGCGGCATCGGGGCCCGGGTCGGCCGCGACGGTCTGCGCGCGCTGACCGTGCTGCCCGCCCGTCGTCCGGAGACCGCGCTGTCGCTGCGGGCGCCGTGGCTGCGCCGCACCCTGATCCGGGCCGAGCAGGCCGGCGCCGGGGTGGGGGCCCGGCCCGCCGGTCCGCCGTGACCCGTGCCTCAGCGGGCGTGCGCCCGGGAGGCGGTCCGCACGATCCCCTCGACGAGCTCCGGCCAGACCCACCGC
>NZ_JAMXSG010000459.1:0-2370 GCF_024124365.1 Pseudonocardia sp. McavD-2-B | reverse complement strand
CGGGGCGCCGGCCTGGTCGCCGGCCGAGCCGCCCCGGTCGCCGGCCGGACCGCCCTGGTCGCCGGCCGGACCGCGGTCGCCGCTCGGAGCGCCGTCCTCGCCCGAAGTCGTGTCGTCGCCCGAAGTCGTGTCACTGCCCGAGCCCGTGTCGGGGGTCGTGTCGTCGCCGGAACCCTGGTCCCCGCCCGAGCCGTGGTCGTCGCCGGAACCCTGGTCTTCGCCCGGCTTCCGGTCATCGGCGGAGTCCTGCTTCTTGTCGCCGATGCCGGAGTCGCCCGCGCCCGATGTCGTGTCGCCGGAGTCCCCACCGGAACCCGAGCCCTGGGCGGAGCCGGAGCCACCGTCGTCACCCGAACCGGACCCGGCGTCGTTCCCCGAGCCGCCCGATCCCGACGATCCCACGTGGCCGCCGGAGCCGGAGTCGTCGCCGCCCGAGCCGCCGTCATCGCCCCCCGGCCCGTCCCCCTCGGGCCCGGCCGCCCCGGGGGCGGCGGAGGCGCCGGGCTTCCCCGACCCGGCGCGTCCGTCACCACCGGTGGCCGGACCACCCGAACCGGCTCCCCCACCCGGGGCGGTATCCGTCGTGGGGCAGTCCGCGGTCGTCGTCGCACCCGGTCGGCCGTCCCCCGTGTCCGCGAACGCCGCAGCCGGAAAGCTGATCAACATCGCGGCGGCGATCGCCACGACTCTCACAGAGCGTCCCATCAGGCTCCTCCGCAACAGTGGTCTCCTGATCCCCACGGAACGCTAAATGCCACAGAGTCACCACGAGCACCTGTGTCACCACATCGAGTAGGCAACCCCTCCACCGAGCGACCGCAGAACGTGGCCGGAACGGACACCCCACGCGTCCGAGGGACCGATCGGGTCACCGGACCGTGGTCCGTACCCGGTCCCGTCCCCCGCCGCACGGGTTCCGCCGCCGCCGCACGGGTCCGGACCCGTGCGGCGCGTACGGAACCCGTGTGGCAGCGGGGCCGGGAACGACGAGAGCCCCGTCCGGCGGGGTGCCGGACGGGGCTCTCGGGGCGGGGCGGGGGGTGCTTACCAGCCGCGAGCGGCGTAGCGCTGCTCCTCCGGGATGTCGGCGATGTTGATGCCGACCATGGCCTCGCCGAGACCGCGGGAGACCTTGGCGATCATCTCGGGGTCGTCGTGGAAGGTCGTGGCCTTCACGATCGCCGACGCGCGCTGCGCCGGGTCGCCGGACTTGAAGATGCCGGAGCCGACGAACACGCCCTCGGCGCCGAGCTGCATCATCATCGCGGCGTCGGCCGGGGTCGCGATGCCACCGGCGGTGAACAGCACGACCGGCAGCTTCCCGGTGCGGGCCACCTCCGCGACCAGCTCGACCGGGGCGCGCAGCTCCTTGGCCGCGATGTAGAGCTCGGCGGCGTCGAGCGAGGCGAGCCGGCCGATCTCGGCGCGGATCGAGCGCATGTGCCGGGTGGCCTCGACGACGTTGCCGGTGCCGGCCTCACCCTTCGAGCGGATCATCGCCGCACCCTCGGAGATGCGGCGCAGGGCCTCACCGAGGTTGGTGGCACCGCAGACGAACGGGGCGGTGAAGCTCCACTTGTCGATGTGGTGGGCCTCGTCGGCCGGGGTCAGCACCTCGGACTCGTCGATGTAGTCGACGCCGAGGGACTGCAGGACCCGGGCCTCGACGAAGTGGCCGATGCGGGCCTTCGCCATGACCGGGATGGACACGGCCTCGACGATGCCGGTGATCATGTCCGGGTCCGACATGCGGGCCACGCCGCCGTTGGCACGGATGTCGGCCGGGACGCGCTCCAGGGCCATGACGGCGACGGCCCCGGCGTCCTCGGCGATCTTGGCCTGATCCGGGGTGACGACGTCCATGATCACGCCGCCCTTCAGCATCTCGGCCATCCCGCGCTTCACCCGCGCGGTGCCGTGCTGCGGACCGGCGGTGTCGGGGGTGTTCTCAGCTGCGGACACGGGTGATCGGAGCTCCTCACATGACGGTCGGACTGCGTGGCGATTCTACGTGAGGTCGCGCAGGTGAACGCGGCGGTTCCGGATCGGCGATCTCGAAGTACACCGGCTCCGGTGCGGTGCCGTGCAGCCGCAGCAGCCGCACCAGCCGCCGCGACCGCAGGGCACGGGTGTCGCGGACGGCGTCGTTGTGCACCCGGCGGGCCAGCACGACCAGTGCCTCGGCATCGGCGAGGTCATCGCAGGGCCCCGACCGGGCCGACCCCCGCCCGACGACGGCGAGCTGCCTGGTCAGAGCGTTCTCCGCGGCCTCGCGGGCGGCGCGGCTCCCGGCCGGGTCCCGGCCGTCCGAGGCCGGAGCGGGCAGTGCCAGCGCGGCATCGGCGGCCCGGCGCAGGTCCGGCGGTGCGG
>NZ_JAMXSG010000458.1:0-2394 GCF_024124365.1 Pseudonocardia sp. McavD-2-B | reverse complement strand
CTGGCTCGGCGCGGTCTCCGCGCCCGGGCAGTTGTTCAGCTGGATGGCGCCCACCAACTGGGCCGCGGCGGTCGCGGGCGTGCTCGGCGCCGACCCGGCCACGGCACTGACGGCGACGCGGACCGCCGGGACGGTGCTCGCCGCGCTCCTCGCCGCCGGGGTGCTCGTCGCGCAGGCCCGCGGCCGGACCGGTGCGACGACGGCGCTCGGCCTGCTGCTCGGCGCCGTCGTCGTGCTCGGGCCGGTGCTGCACCCGTGGTACCTGCTGTGGGCCCTGACCCCGCTGGCCTGCGTGCCGCTCCCGCGGCGGCCACGGGCGGCGCTGACGGGCGTCGTGGCGCTGTTCGCGGTGCTGGTGCCGCCGCTCGCGGGGGACTTCTCCGGGCGGCCGATGCAGCTCGTCGCCGCCTACGCGGGCGGGCTGCTCGTCGTCGCGGTGGTGGGGGCGGTGACCGCCGGGACCCGCGCGCGGGCCCGCGCCGCGGCCGGATCATGCTGACCGTGTGGTGAAGGCACTCGCGCTGCGGATCGCAGCGGTCGTCGTCGGCGGGGTGCTGCTGCACCTGGCGTTCCCGCCGCGCACCGTGTGGTGGACCGCGATCGTGGCGTTCGCGCTGCTCTGGTGGGCCCTGTCCGGGGTCCGGGTGCGCCGCGCCGCGCTGCTCGGTGCGGTGTTCGGGTTCGCCTTCTACCTGACGCACCTGATGTGGATCCAGGACTTCCTCGGCCGCGACTACGGCCCGTTCCCGTGGGTGGGGCTGTCGCTGGTGATGGCGGGGTTCCCGGCGCTCGGCGGTGCGCTCGTCGCCCTCGCCGCCCGGCTGCCCGCCGCGCCGGTGTGGGGTGCGCTCGCCTTCGCCGCGCAGGAGTGGCTGCAGAGCCGGTTCCCGCTCAACGGCTTCCCCTGGGGCCGGGTCGCGTTCGGGCAGGTCGAGGGGCCGTTCCTACCGCTCGCCGCGATCGGTGGGGCCCCGCTGGTGTCGGTCGCGGTGGTCGCGGCCGGGTTCTGCGTGGCGGCGTTCCTGCAGCGTCCCCGCCGGGTCGTCGGCCTCGTCCCGGTCGTGGCGGTCGTGCTCGTGCTGCTCGCGGTGCCGACCCCGCCCGTCGACGCGCAGGACGGCACCCGCACCGTCGCGGTCGTGCAGGGCAGCGCCCCCGACATCGGGCTCGGCCTGTTCGACGCCGGTCGGACCCTGCGCGCGAACAGCCTCGCCGAGACCTCCGTGCTGATCGACCGCGTCCGGTCCGGCGCGGTCCCGCGGCCCGACCTCGTCGTGTGGCCGGAGAGCTCGCTGTCGACCGACGGCGTCGACCCGGCGGTCGACCGGGTCGTCGACGCGCTCGGCGTGCCGTTCCTGGTCGGCACCAACTACAGGGCGGGCGCGACCGACACCGAGAACGCGGTGGCCGTCTGGAATCCGGGGACCGGGGTGGGGGAGCGCTACGCCAAGCAGGAGCTCGTGCCGTTCGGCGAGCGCATCCCGCTGCGGGCGGTCACGCAGTACCTGACCCCGTTCGTCGCGCTGGCCGACTTCACCCCCGGTACGGCGCCCGCGGTGCTGCCCGTCGCGGGCACCCGGATGGCGACGGCGATCTGCTACGAGACCGCCTACGACCACGTGCTGCGCGACGGCGTCGCCGACGGCGGTTCGCTGCTGGTCATCCCGACGAACAACGCCTGGTACGGGCGGGGCGAGATGACCTGGCAGCACCTCGCGATGTCGCGGCTGCGGGCCGTCGAGCACGGGCGGGCTGCGGTCGTCGCGGCGCTGTCCGGGGCGAGTGCGGTGATCCGGCCCGACGGCTCCGTCGTCGCCGAGACCGGGCTGTACACCGCGGACACCCTGGTCGAACAGGTACCGCTGCGCACCGACCTGACGTTCGCGACCCGCTGGGGGGCGTGGTTCGAGCACGGTCTGGCGCTCGCCGGGCTGCTCGCGGCGGCCGCCGGATTCGGGTGGCGACGCCGGCGGGCGGGCGTCCGGTGACCGTGGCGGCGGGCCCGGCACGGCTGTGGGTGGGGCCCTGCTGGGCCGTCCACCTGGGGCCGATGCTCGGACTCGACGCACACCGGGGTGCGGTGGCGTGCCTCGCGGTCGGTGTCGACGACGACCTGACCGTGCGCGTCGACGGCGCGCCGGACCGCACGGCGCGGACCCTGCTGGTCCCGGCCGGACTGCGCCACCGCATCACCGGCGGCGCGCACCGGGCGGCCTTCGTGTTCCTCGAGCCCGGTCGCGGGCCCGCCGGGATCGTGACCGGGCACCCGGCCGAGCCCGACCTCGTCGCCTGCGCGGTCGACGGCGACGGGCCGGGGCTGCGGCGGATCCTGGTCGACAGCGGTACGGCGCCGGACGCCCGCGCCGAGCCCGACGCCCGCATCGCGCGGGCGAT
>NZ_JAMXSG010000457.1:0-2444 GCF_024124365.1 Pseudonocardia sp. McavD-2-B | reverse complement strand
GCGCGGCCGACGCCCGCCGCACCGCCGACGGCGCCCGCCCCGCAGGCCGGCACCGGTGCCGCAGGCAACGCACGCGGCACCACCTGAGCGCGGCCGGGGCGCCCCGGCACGGCCCGCTACGGTGATCACGTGCTGCGGACAGGGCTGACCGGCGGAATCGGTGCGGGCAAGTCGACGGTCGCGACGCGACTGGTCGAACGCGGGGCGGTGCTGGTCGACTCCGACGTGATCGCCCGCGAGGTCGTCGAACCGGGCACCGCGGGGCTGGCGGCGATCGTCGAGGCCTTCGGCCGGGACGTCCTCGACGCCGGCGGCCGGCTCGACCGGCCCGCCCTCGCCGCCGTCGTCTTCTCCGACGCCGGGGCACGGCGCACCCTCGACGGCATCGTGCACCCGCTGGTGCGGGCCCGGTCCGACGAGATCGTCGCCGCCGCCCCGGCGGACGCGATCGTCGTGCAGGACATCCCGCTGCTCGTCGAGGGCGGCATGGCTCCGACGTTCCCGCTGGTCGTCGTGGTCGGGGTGGACGCCGAGGAGCGGGTCCGGCGGCTGGTGTCCGCGCGCGGGATGAGCGAGCAGGACGCCCGGGCCCGGATCGCCGCCCAGGCCGGTGACGAGCAGCGCCGCGCCGTCGCCGACGTCTGGCTGGACAACTCGGGGGAACCGGACGACACCCGACGCCGGGTGGACGCGCTGTGGGACGGACGGCTCGCCGGGTTCGAGGAGAACCTGCGCACGGGCCGCCCGGCCGCGGACGGGCCGCCCCTGCTCGTCGAGCACGACCCGGGCTGGGAGGCGCAGGCCCACCGGCTCGCCGAGCGGGTCGCGGTCGCTGCGGGCGGTTCCGGCCGCGGGGTGGACCACGTCGGATCGACGGCCGTCCCGGGGCTCCCCGCCCGCGACGTACTCGATCTGCAGCTCGCCGTGGAGTCGCCCGCCGACGCCGACACGGTCACCGAAGCCCTGGTCGCGGCCGGGTTCCCGGTCGACACCGCCGCCCCGGAGGGGACCACGGGCACGGTGCGGGTGCACCGCTCGGCCGACCCGGGGCGGGCCGCCGTGGTGGCCGTGCGGGTGCACGGCTCGCCCGCCTGGCGGCAGGCGATCGAGCTGCGGGACCGGCTGCGTGCCGACGCGGCCGCCCGTGCCGGCTACGCCGCGCACAAGCGTGCGGCGGCGGAACGGCACGCCGACGACCCGGACCCGCGTCACTACCGTGCGTACACGGCGGAGTGGCGGTCCGACCCGAACGGTTGAGCGTCGCGGGATGCAGATCACGCGGAACGTGACGATCGGGTCGCGCCGGACCCGTTTCTGTAACGCCGCACGCTCGTTGGTCGATCAGGCGGGGCAGAGGGTGCTCCTGCCCGGATCGGCCGCGGTACCTGCGGGTACCCGTCGATCGGGCCGGTCACCGGGGTGATCGGCACCGGACCGGAGGGTTCGGTGACGGCGACGAGAGGACACGGGGTTGAGCACAGTGGCCCAGCGTTTCGGGGCGGACGGCGAGTTCGCCGAGCCCGAGCGCGCGCCCGCGTTCCCCCACACGGACGAGTACGGCGGTGCGCCGGAGCCGGGCGATCCGGGTGCGATCGACCACGACGCGTGGACCGGCGCCGAGTACGAGGCCCCGCCGATCAGCGGCGCGGTCGTCCAGCAGCACCGCACGCTCCCGCACGGTGAGCTGCGTGCGGACTTCGGCGCACACCTCGAGACGCACTACCCGCGGCTGGTCGCGCAGCTCTACGCGATCACGCTCAACCCGCACGACGCGCACGACGCCGTGCAGGACGCCTACTCGCGGGCCTGGCGACGCTGGGCCGCGCTGCGCGCCGAGCCCTCGGGCCCGGACCACGAGGACGCGGCCGTCGGCTGGGTCCGGCGGGTCGCGATCCGGACGTCGATGCGGGGGCGGATCCTGCGCCGCCGTCGCAGGCCGTCGCCGGAGGAGACCGACCCGCGCACCGGGGCGCTCCTGGAGGCGCTCGGGAGGCTCGCACCCGTCGACCGCCGGGCCGTGGTGCTGCACCACATGGCAGGCCTGTCGACCGGCGCGGTCGCCGAGCTCGAGCGGGTCACCGAGCACGAGGTGCGGCGCCGGCTCGTCCGCGGTCGCGAGGTCGTGACCGAGGGCATGGCCGAGGTGCTGGAGGAGATCATCGGACCGGCGGGTGGCGCGGTCGGGGGACCGCCGCCGGGTCACGGGGCGCCGCAGTACGACCTGCGTGGCGGGTACCCACCCGCCACCGAGGGGGGACGGGTATGAACGGGTTCGCCGACATCGACCGGGAGTTCCACCGGCTCGACGACGTCCTGGCCGCGGCGGTGCCGCTGCCCGCCGTCGACGACGTGATCTCCCGCGCCGCCGGTGCGCGCCGGGCCACCTCGGCCGCGGCCGCGGCGGTGCTCACCGTCGGGTCGCTGGGCGGGATCACCGCCGTCGC
>NZ_JAMXSG010000456.1:0-2454 GCF_024124365.1 Pseudonocardia sp. McavD-2-B | reverse complement strand
CCAGGGCGCGGGCCGGGTCGTGGACGCCCTGGCCACCGCGGTGGGCACGTCCTCCGGCCGGGAGGCACGCGTCGCCGCCGAGGAGCGGGTGCTCGCCGGGGTGCTCCGCGCCCGCCCCGCCCGGGCGGGCGACGCCGAGCTGCTCCTGGCCTGGCGCAACGACCCCGGCACCCGGCGCTGGTCGCGCAGCCACGACGAGGTCGATCTCGCGACGCACCGCCGCTGGCTCGCCGGGTCGCTGGACAGCGACGACCGGCTGCTCCTGGTCGTCGACGACGCCCGCGGCCCGGTCGGCACCGTCCGCTGGGACCGCGCGGACGCCGCCTGGGAGGTGTCGATCACGGTCGCGCCGGAGCGCCGTGGGGAGGGTCTCGCCGGGCCGCTGCTGCGGGCCGGGGAGGACGCGCTGCGCGCCCGCACCGGCGCCGAGGCCCCGGTGACCGCCGTCGTGCACACCGGCGACGACGCCTCGGCCCGGCTGTTCGCCCGGGCGGGCTACGGCGACCCCACCGGACCCGACGCGGACGGCTTCCGGACCCTGCACCGCGTGCTATGACCGGGTCGGGTGTCGTGACGCAACCCGCACGGCACCCCTGCGGCACACCGATGTGACCTACCCTTCGCGCGTGTCCGGATCCCGTCCCGCGCTCCCCGCGGCCGACCTCGCCCGCGTGGTCGTGTTCGCCGCGTTCATCGCCGTCCTCGGGCTGTTCCCCGGCTTCGCCGGAGTGGCCGGGGTCCCGATCGTCCTGCAGAACGTCGGCCCGATCCTGGCCGGTGTGATCCTCGGGTGGCGGCTCGGCACGGCCTCGGTCGCGCTGCTGCTGGTGCTCACCGCGGTCGGGCTGCCGCTGCTGTCCGGCGGCCGCAACGGCGCCGCGTTCTTCGGCCCCAGCGGCGGGTTCCTCGTCGGCTGGCTGTTGTCCGCGCTGGTCGCGGGCCTGGTCGTGGCGCGGTTCCGGTCGCGGTCGCTGCCCGTGCTGCTGCTCGCCTGTCTGGCCGGGCTGCTCGCCGACTACGTGATCGGCATGCCGTGGCTGGGCGTCTACATCGGCGACGTCACCGGTGGGATCGTGCAGTCCCTGGTCTTCGTGCCCGGTGACCTGATCAAGATCGTGCTGGCCGCGCTGATCGCGTCGCTGGTGCACCGAGCCCTGCCGGACCTGCTGCCGGTCCGCTCCGCGTCGTCCGAGCCCCGGGTCCGGTGAGCGGGGCGGAACGCGAGACCGCCGACGACGCGGCCGCGCCCGTCGTCCCCGCCCCCTGGCTCCCGCGCGGGCTCGCCGACGCCGTCGCCGCGGCCGGGGAGCGCCTCGCCCGGCTCGGGGTGCGGGCCGGGGAACGCGTCGTGCTCGACACCCCCACCCGGGCCCGCTGGGCGGTGCTGCCCTACCTGCTCGCCGCGGACCGGCTGGGTGCGGCGTCGCTGCTGGCCGACGCCGGCTGGACCGGCCGCGAACGCGACGCGGTGCTCGCCGACGCCGCGCCGCACCACGTCGTCGGCACCGACGGCCGGGCCGCGACCGCCGACGGCGGAGCGCGGACGCCCGGGCTGTTCCTGCTCCCGACGACCTCGGGCAGCACCGGTGCCCCCACCGTGCTGGCCCGTGACCGGCGCTCCTGGCGGATCGGGTTCGACATCCTCGGTGCGCTGCCCGGACCGGTCCTCGTACCGGGGCCGCCGTCCTCGACGCTGTACCTGTTCGGGGCACTGCACGCGCTGCACCACGGTCTGGGCCTGGTCACCCGCGGCCGCCTCGACCCGACCGACCTGCCCGACGGCGGCTCGGTCCACCTCGTCCCCGCCCAGCTCAACGCCCTGCTCGACGAGCGCGAGCGCCGCCCGGGCGGCGGCCCCGCACCACGGGTCGTGGTGTGCGGTGGCGCGCACGTCGCGCCGGGGATGCGGGAGCGGGTCGCGCGGCTGCTGCCCGGCACCACGCTGCTCGAGTACTACGGCTCGGCCGAGCACTCGCTGATCGCCACCCGCCGCGACGACGGCCCGCTGCGCCCGGTCGAGGACGTGCACCTCACCGTGCGCGACGACGTGCTGTGGGTGGAGAGCCCGCAGTCGGTGCACGGCCGGTTCACCCGTGGCGCACTCGTCCCGGCCGGCCCCGGTCCGACGACCGTCGGCGACCGCGCCGAGCTCACCGACGACGGCGGTCTGACCGTCCTCGGGCGCGCCGCCACCACCATCTCCTCCGGCGGCACGCTGGTCGCCGCCGAGGAGGTCGAGCGGGTGCTGCGCGGCGTCGCGGGCGTCGGGGACGTCGTCGTCGCCGGGACCCCGCACGCGTCGCTGGGGATGGTGGTCACGGCGGTCGTCGAGGCCCGCGACCGTGTCCCGGACCGGCGGGCGCTGCGTGCCGCGGCGCGGGCCGGGCTGTCCCCGGCGAAGCGGCCGCGCCGCTGGCTGGTCACCCGGGCGTTGCCGCGGCTGGGCTCGGGTAA
>NZ_JAMXSG010000455.1:0-2471 GCF_024124365.1 Pseudonocardia sp. McavD-2-B | reverse complement strand
GCACCGCGGTGCCCGGCCCGCCGTCGCCCGCTACCTGGAACCGGTGGTCGCGGCCCGACCCGACGACGTGGGCGCGCGGACCCGGCTGGCCGCGGCGCTGGCCCAGCACGAGCCGGAGCGCGCCGTCGCGCAGCTGCGCGACGCGCTCGACCGGGCCGTGGACCTGCCCTCGCGTGCCCAGGCCGCCGTGCAGCTGGCCATGACCTCGCTGGCGGTGCAGCAGGCCCCCCGTGCGGTGCGGGTGCTGCAGGACGTCCTGGACACGATGGACCGCGAGTTCCCGGCCGACCCCGGTCCCGAGGCGACCGAGCTGCGCACGCACGTGGAGGCCGCGCTGCTGGTCGTCGGGCTCGATGAGAAGAAGACCGTGGCCGCGACGATCGACCGGATGGGACGGATGGCCCGGCCAGCCGGCCGCACTCCCGCCGAGCGCCAGAAGCTCGCGATGATGACGGTGACCCTGGCGATGGACGGTGACGACGCGGCCGCGGCCGTGGACCTCGCGCGCCGGGTGCTCCTGGTCGACGAGGCCACCCTCGGCGGCTGGGCGGTGCTGGCCTCGTCGCTGGTGCTGCGGCTGGCCGACGAGGTCGAGGAGTCGACAGCGGTGCTCGACCGGCTCGTCGTGCAGAGCCGCGAGCAGGCCTCGGCGTGGACCTACAGCCTCGCCGTGGGGACCCGCGCGACCAACCACGTCGTCGTCGGGGGCCTGGCCGAGGGCGAGGCCGACGCCCTCACGGCGCTCGACATCGCCGAGCAGGAGGCGTGGCGGGGGAACACCGTGGTGCCGACGATCGCACTGGCGAACGTGCGCCAGCAGCAGGGCGACCCGGAGGCGGCGCTCGAGCTGCTCGACGGGATCGTCCGGCCCCGGCTCGAGGACTTCGCCTGGGAGTACCACGACTACCTGATGGCGCGGGCGGGGGCGACCGCCGACGTCGGCGACGTCGACCGGGCCCTGTCGACCTACCGCCGCTGCGGGGACAGCCTCGACGCGGCCGGTATCGCGAACCCCGTCCTGGCGCCGTGGTGGGTGCACGCCGCCGTCCTGCTCGCCGACACCGGCCGGGCGCACGAGGCACACGGGATCGTCGAGGGAGGCGCCGAACGGGCGGCGCGCTGGGGGACCGGCCGCGGGCGGGGGCTCGCGCTGCTGGCCCGCGGTGTGGTCACCGCCGGTCCGCGCGGCGAGGACATGCTCCGGGAGGCGGTGGAGGTGCTCGAGGGCTCGCCCGCCCGGACCGAGCTGATCCTCGCCCACCACCTGCTGGGCCGGGCGATGCTGGTGTCCGACCACGCCGAGGACGCCCGCGAGCAGCTGCGCCGGGCGGCGACCCTGGCCGCCCGGTGCGGGGCGCTGCGGGCGGCCCGGGTCGCCCGGGAACTGCTCGTGCAGGCCGGTGGCCGGATGCGTCCGCCCACCGGCTCCCCGCTGGACCCGCTGACCGGTGCCGAACGCCGGGTGGTCGCCCTCGCCGCCGAGGGCGCCCGCAACCGCGAGATCGCGGAGGCGCTGTTCGTCACGCTGCGCACCGTGGAGGTCCATCTCACCAGCGCGTTCCGCAAGCTCGGCGTCACCGACCGGGCCGCCCTGGCCGGGATCGTGGATGCCGCCCGGGTCCGCAGCGCATGATCGACGGCGTGTTGCGCGAACGGGACGCCGCCTGCGCCGAGCTCGACCGCGCCCTCGACGCGCTGGTGGCGGGGGGATCGCCGTTCGTCGCGATCACCGGCGAGCCCGGTACGGGGCGCTCGGCCCTGCTCCGCCGTGCGTCGGGGCGTGCCGCCGACCGCGCGGTACGGGTGCTGTCCGCGCGGGCCGTCCCCACCGAGACCGGGTGCCCGCTCGCGACGGGCCACGGTCTGGTCGAGCGGCTCGGCCCGGTACCCGCGCCGCCCCGGTCGGGGCCGGTGGGCGCCGACGTCCTGCACGAGTGGTGCCGTGCTGTGCTCGACCTCGCCCGCACCGGCCCGGTGCTCCTGGTCGTCGACGACCTGCACTGGGCCGACGAGGACACGGGACAGTGGCTGCAGATGCTGCTCCGGCGACGGCGCGAGGCGCCGGTCGGCCTTCTGGTCGCCCTGAACGGCACGCACGACGGTCTCGGCTGGGCCGTCTCGCCGACCGGCCCGTCGGACGTCGTGCTGCGGACGGGGCCGCTCTCCCTCGGCGCGGTGCGGGAGGTGGTCACCGCCGAGTACCCGACGCCTCCCGACCGCGCTTTCACCGTCCTCGCCCGTCGCTGCACCGGCGGCAACCCGGCGGTGCTGCGGGCGACCCTGGCCGGGCTCGACCGCGCGGTGCCCCCGACCGCGGCCGCCGTGCCGGAGCTGGTGCGTCGCGCGGCCACCGCCCGGCGCGACCACGTCGCCCGGGTCCTCGACGGGCTGCCCCCCGCCCTGGTCGAGGCGTTGCGCGCGGCGGCGGTGTGCGGATCCGAGCTGCAGCCGGTGCGACACCGGGTCGGCGG
>NZ_JAMXSG010000454.1:0-2490 GCF_024124365.1 Pseudonocardia sp. McavD-2-B | reverse complement strand
AGCCGTCCGGCGACGGTCGCCCCCAGGGACACGACGGCGACCCCGCCGGCCAGCGAGAGGGCCCGCCGGCGCGACAGCGGCGCGGCGGCGCCCAGGCCGTCCCGGGCCGCCCGGGTGAATGCGGCGTGCACCGCGAGGAACACCGTCGGCCCGACGAGGAGCGCCACGGCGGGGGCGAGCAGGTCGACCGGCCGGAACGCGGGCGCGAGCACCGTGGTGACCAGGGCGGTCACCCCCATCGCGACGACGACCGCCACGCCAGGGGCGGGCCGTCGCCGGGCCAGGAGCCCGGCGGCCACGGCCATCCCGGTGATCACCAGCGCCATCCCGGTCAGCAGCGCGAGCTTGTCGGCGGTGCCGAACGTGGCGATCGCGAACTGCTTCAGCCATTCCGGGGTCAGCCGGACGAACTGGTCGCCGACGGTCAGGAACGGCGACGACGCCGGCGCCACCAGCCCCGCGACGAGGTCGCCCACGGCGAGGGCCGAGCCGACGCCGAGCAGGCCGGTGACCACCGCCCGCGGCCGGGTGAGGGACGCGGTGGGGCGGATCGGGGTCGCGGTCACACCAGGGTGTTCGTACGACGACGGGCCCGGGGTTCGCACCCCGGGCCCGTCGTGTCGTGCCGGCGGTCGTCAGCTCGTGGGCATGAGGACCTTGTCGATCACGAACACGGTGGCGTTCGCGGTCGGGATGTTGCCGCAGAGGATGTTGGCGGTGTTGCCCTGCCCGTCGGTGACGGTGGGGGCCTCGGCGGTGCCGCCGATGGTGAGGTCGCCGCCGGCCAGCTGGGTCAGGGTCTTCTTCTCCACGAGGCCGGCGGCGTCCAGACGCTCCGGGGTCACGTGGTAGGAGAGCAGGCCCTGCAGCTGGGTGGTGTCGGCGAGCAGGGCGTTGAACTGCTCCTCGCCGAGCTGCTGCTGCACCGCGGTGAAGGCGTCGTTCGCCGGGGCGAAGACGGTGATGCCCTGCTGCTGGTTCAGGGTGTCGGCCAGGCCGGGGACCTTGCCGACGGCGGTGACCAGCGTGGTCAGCAGCGGGTTGGTGCTCGCGGCGGTGGCGACCGGCTGCGGGCCCATCGAGTTCAGCGAGCCGGGCTCGTCGCCCTGCGGCAGCTGGCTGCAGGCCGGGCCGAAGACGTCGTCGTTGGTGGTGACGCCGTCGGCGGCGGCGGTGGTCGCCGGGGCGGAGGAGGAGGCCGGGGCCGCCGCGGGCGGTGCGGAGGTGTCGCTGCCGCCGCCACAGGCGGTGAGGCCGAGCGAGAGGGCGGCGAGCAGGCCGACGGTGGCGAGGGTGCGAGAGGCGCGCATGGCTGATTCCCTTTCGAGGAAACTGTCTGTCCTGTATGGACTTCACTGAATTGTTCGGGCGGTGGGTCCGGGCGGTTCGGCGGTTCCGGAAGTTTTCTCGGATATTTCTTCCGGGTGGCGTAGAACGATTCAGACGACGGTGATGATCGTACTCGGCCACCCCGTCGCGCCGTCCGGGATCGGGTCGACGCGGACGTCGGTCTGGACGAGCCCGCGGCGGTCGGTGGCCCGGGCGGTGAGGGTGTGGCTGCCGGGGGAGAGGTCGAGCTCGGCCCGCCACATCCGCCAGGTGTTCGGGTTGACCTCGGTGGCCAGCTCGGCCCGCACCCACGGGCCGTCGTCGGCGCGGACCTCGACGGCGGTGATCCCGACCGGCTGCGCCCACGCGACCCCGGCGACCTGCACACGTCCGGCCGGGAGCTTCGAGAAGCCGACCGGGGCGTCGATGCGGCACTGGGTCTTGATCGGGGCGCGCTCGGCCCAGCCCCGATCGCGCCAGTACACGCTGCGCTCGGCGAAGGTCGTCAGCTCGATGTCGGCGAGCCACTTGGTGGCCGAGACGTAGCCGTAGAGCCCCGGGACGACCATGCGCACCGGGAAACCGTGCTCGACCGGCAGCGCCTCGCCGTTCATGCCGAGCGCGAGCAGCGCGCCCCGGCCGGGTTCGAGCACGGTCGCGGTCGGGGTGCCCGCCGTCCAGCCGTCGCGGCTGGTGGAGACGATCTGGTCCGCGGACGGGTCGACCCCGGCCTCCAGCAGCAGCGGGGCCAGCTCGACGCCGACGAAGTCCGCGGTGGACACCAGGTTCCCGCCGACCGTGTTGGACACGCAGGTCATCGTGATCGTGCGCTGCACGAGCGGCCGTCGCAGCAGGTCGTCGACGGTGAGGACGAGCTCGCGCCCGACCCGGCCGTGCACCCGCAGCGACCAGTCCTCGGCCCGCACGGCCGGGATCGTGAGGGCGACGTCGATGCGGTAGAAGTCGGAGTTCGGCGTCACGAACGGGACGGTGCCGAGCTGGGGGAACGCGGCCGACGCGGGTACCGGCGGGGCGGTCTCGGCGAGCGTCGCCGCGGCCAGCCTGCCGGTCAGCGCGGCCCGCGAGGCCGCGATCCCGCTGCCCGAGGAGGACAGCGCCAGGCCGGCCCCGCCCGCGACGAGCGTCCCGGCGGCGACGGCG
>NZ_JAMXSG010000453.1:0-2495 GCF_024124365.1 Pseudonocardia sp. McavD-2-B | reverse complement strand
CGCGCCGGGCGGCCCGCCGGCACCGCGCACGGCAGGGCCGGCCCCGCAGGCCCGCCCGGCCCACGTCCGCACGGACTTCGCCGCCCGCCGCAGCGGCTGAGGGCACGGGCACGATCACCGATCGGGCACCGGGGACGTCGGCGGGCGACCCTCCGCGTGCCCGATCCGTGATCACTCCCGGCGGTGCGGCCCGGCGCGGGGGCGACGTGGAAGGCTGGACGCCGTGACCGTCACCGTCTGGTGGGCCGCCCCGGCCGATCCCGGCGACCGCGCCGACCTCGTCGCACTGCTGGACGCCCATGAACGCAAGCGGCTCCTCGCACTGCGCAGGCACGAGGACCGCGCCCGCTACCTCGCCGCGCACGCCCTGGCCCGGCTCGTGCTCGCCGAGCGGCTCGACACCGACCCCGCCGCGCTCGTCCTGGACCGGACCTGTCGCTGCGGGGAGCCGCACGGCAAGCCGCGCCTGGCCGGGCACGGCGACGACCCCGGCTTCTCGCTGACCCACTCCGGCGCGCTGGTCGGCGTCGCGGTCGGGACCGGCCCGGTCGGCGTCGATGTCGAGGCGCACCGCCCGCTGTCCGGCCTCGACGGCCTCGTCCGGCACGCCCTCTCCCCCGCCGAGCTCGCCGCGGGCACGCCCGACGGCACCGGGTTCCTGGTCACCTGGACCCGCAAGGAGGCGCTGCTCAAGGCCACCGGCGAGGGCCTGTCGAGCCCGATGGACGCGATCACGCTGTCCCCGCCGCACGCCCCGGCCCGGGTGCTGGGCTGGACCGGCACCGGCGGGAACTGGTGGGTCGCCGACGTCGCCACCGGCCTCGACGACCACCCGGGCGCCGTCGCCGGGGCGGGGCCGGTGGCCCCGGTCGTCACCGTCGCCGACGGCGACGCGGTCCTGTCGGTGCGCCGGGGCACGATGCACGGGTGATGGTGAGGTGACCGCGGCGGCCGACCGCTGGGTGCTGCATCTCGACATGGACGCGTTCTTCGCCTCGGTCGAGCAGCTGACCCGGCCCACCCTGGCCGACCGGCCGGTCCTGGTCGGCGGCGCAGGACCGCGCGGCGTCGTCGCGGGGGCGAGCTACCAGGCGCGGGTGTTCGGGGCCCGCTCGGCGATGCCGATGGGGCAGGCGCGGCGGCGCTGCCCGCACGCGACCGTCCTGCCGCCCCGGTTCTCGCTGTACAAGGCGCTGTCCGAAGAGGTCATGGCCGTCCTCGGCGAGTTCTCCCCGGTGCTCGAGCCGGTGTCGGTCGACGAGGCGTTCGTGGAGCCGCCCGACCTCGTGGGGGCCTCCCCGGACCGGGTGCGGGAGTGGGGCACCCGGCTGCGCGGCGCGGTGCGCGAGCGCACCGGGCTGCCCGCCTCGGTGGGGGCCGGGTCGGGCAAGCAGGTCGCGAAGATCGCCTCCGAGCTGGCCAAGCCGGACGGGCTGCGGGTGATCGCCCACGCCGATCAGGCCGCCGTGCTCGACCCGCTCCCGGTGCGGTCGCTCTGGGGCATCGGACCGGTCTCCGGCGAGGCGCTGCGGAAGATCGGGATCGAGACGATCGGACAGCTCGCCGCGATGGACGCCCGCGAGGTCGCCGGGGTGCTGGGCGGTGCCGTCGGGTCCGAGCTGCACCGCCTGGCCCGCGGTGTCGACGACCGTCCGGTCGCCCCGCGCGGCGCGGCCAAGCAGATCAGCGCGGAGACGACCTTCGACACCGACCTGACCGCGATGAGCGCGGTGCACACCGCGGTGGAGTCGATCTGCGTCGCCGTGCACCGGCGCCTGGTCGCCGACGGCCGGACCGCCCGCACCGTCACGGTGAAGGCGCGGACCGGGGACTTCGCCACCCACACCCGGTCCGAGACGACCCCCTTCGGGACCCGGGACCTGGCGACCCTGGTCGCGGTGGCCCGACGGCTGGCCGAGGGCGCCGTCGGCGAGGGCGGGGTGCGGCTGCTGGGGGTGTCGGTGTCCGGCTTCGGCGACGAGCCGCCACTGGCGCTGTTCGACGCGGTGCCCTCGGAGAGCGGGTGGACGACGGCCCAGGCCCCCGACTCACCGCCCGCGACCGCCGGCCCGGCCGCCGCGGCGGGGGTGACCGTGCTCGACGCATCCCCGGAGAACGACGCAGCCGGCGGGACCGGCGCGACCGAGGAGCCCGGCGACGCGGTCGGGCCGCTCCGCCCGGACCGGCCCGACCGCGAACCCGACCCGGACCGGCCCTGGCGCGCCGGCGACGACGTCGCCCACCCCGAGCACGGCCACGGCTGGGTCCAGGGCGCCGGGCACGGGCGGGTCACCGTGCGGTTCGAGACCGCGCTCACCGGCCCCGGACGCACCCGCACGTTCGACGCCGCCGACCAGGACCTCACCCGGGCCGACCCGCTGGGCAGCTGGCGGGCCTGAGCCCGGGCCCCGGGTGGGTTCAGCCGATCAGCGGGCTGCGGTGCGGCGGTGCGACGCGGCTGCCCTCGGCGATCCGGGCGCGCAGCGCGGGAGCGG
>NZ_JAMXSG010000452.1:0-2496 GCF_024124365.1 Pseudonocardia sp. McavD-2-B | reverse complement strand
CGCGCCGAGGGCCTCGGCGACCCGGCCGCGCAGCGCGACCTCGGTGACCGGGCGGAGCAGGGTCGCCACCGACCCGCCCGTGGCGAGCGCGTCGAGCACGGTGTCGGCGAGCCGGTCGGTCAGGTCACCGTCGCCGCCGTGCCGGCACAGGGCGTGCACCAGCCCGCTCACTCCGCCGCATCCGCGGCGAGGCCCAGCGCGTCGGCGGGGCAGAGGGCGTGCCGCTCGCGGATGCTCATCTCCAGCTGCGAGGCGAACCCCGCACCGCAGCGTTCGAGCAGCCGGGCCACACCGGGGCGCAGGTTCACCAGCCGCAGCCGCACGCTGACCGGGAGCTCGTCGGCGGCGTGCACGAGGCTGACCGCACCGGCGACGTCGACGAACCGCAGCGCGGACAGGTCCGCGGTCAGCGTGCCCTCGCCGACGTCGCCGCGCACGACCCGGTCGATCAGCCTGGCCAGCACCCGCCGGACCTGGGGCCGGTTGGCGTGGTCGACCTCGCCGGCCAGCCGGACCCGGGCCGGGCCGATCTCGGTGACGCGCAGCAGGCTGTCGTCGTAGAGCGGGGCGGCGGTCAGCTCGGCGGGGTGCAGGCTGCGCATCGTCGCGATGAGCTCGTCGGGGTAGCGCAGGTGGTCGTAGACGCACAGCGCGCGCAGCGGGTGGTCGCGGACGGCGTCGTCGAGCCTGCGGTCGTACTCGTCGAGTACCTGTCCCCCGGGCCGGCGCAACCCGTGGTCCATCTGTCCGCTGAAGCGAAGCCCGGCCCAGCCGTCGTCGAGGGCGGAGGTGATGTTCTGCTCCATCACCCCGGTCAGCTCGTCGAGCGGGGCGTGCAGGGCGGCGCGGGTGAAGTCCCCCGGGACGAGCTGGAACTGCCCGGACCGCAGCGGCCCGGTGACGTCGACGCCGTCGTCGGCCAGGCGGGACAGGACCAGCCCGGCGGTGTCGTCGTCGAAGTAGGCGACCCGCTCCCCCGCCGTGAGCCCCTCGGCCAGGAACGCGGCGACGTCCTCGGCGAGCTGCTCGTCGCTGACCGGCACGGTCAGCACGTGCCGGTGGGGATCCCGTACCGGTGCGGTCACACGTCCCCCCGTCGTGGCGTCCCCGACGGCCCCCCGACAGGTGTGACGCCGCGTACACGATAGGTGATCACGGATCCCACGGCGAACCGACGCTGTCGTTCAGGCGTGCCGAGGCGTAGAGTTAGCCGGACCGAACTCCGGTGTTCGGGGCGCACGGTGCGAGCAGGGTGCACGGGCGCCGATCAGGAGGTGGACGCCATGTTCCGAGCCGCTCCGCAGTCGCGGGCGACCGAGGTGCGCACGGTCGTGCTCGCCGGCGTGCTCATGGTGCTGCTGGCCGTCGCCACGATCGTCTCCGTGCCGCTGGCACCCACCGCCGTCACCCTGGCCCTGGCCGCCGCCGCGCTGGCCGTGCGTCCGCTGGTCGTCGCCCACGTGCGCCGCGGCACCCGGGCAGAGCGGGTCGCCGCGCACCGCTGAGGGCACCTACGGTGGGGTCCCGCGACCCCGAGGAGCCCCATGACGACCGTCGGCGAGGCCGGTTGGCAGGTGCTGACCGCCCACGGCATCGACACCGTGTTCGGCAACCCCGGCTCGAACGAGCTGCCCTTCCTCGCGGCGATGCCCGACGGGGTGCGCTACGTACTCGGCCTGCACGAGGGCGCCGTACTGGGCATGGCCGACGGCTACGCCCTGGCCACCGGCGGCCCGGCGCTGGTCAGCCTGCACGCGGCGTCCGGGTCGGGCAACGCGATGGGCGCGCTCACCAACGCCGTCTACTCCCACTCCCCGCTCGTGCTGACCGCGGGCCAGCAGGTGCGGTCCACGGTCGGCCAGGAGGTCATGCTGACCAACGTGGACGCGGCCGCGCTGCCACGCCCGCTCGTCAAGTACGCCGCCGAGCCCGCGTCGGCCCAGGACGTGCCGCGTGCGCTGTCCCAGGCGGTGCACACCGCGCTGCTGGACCCGCGGGGGCCGGTCTACCTCTCGGTCCCCTACGACGACTGGTCCCGCGAGGCGGGCCCGGACACCGCGCACCTGCCGTCCCGGCGTGCGACCGCCGCCGCCGAGCTCGGCGAGGCGGCGCTCTCCGAGCTGGCCGGGGCGCTGGCCGGGGCGGCGAACCCGGTGCTGGTGCTGGGCCCGCAGGTCGACGCGGACCGGGCCAACGACCACGCCGTCGCCCTCGCCGAGCGGCTCACCTGCCCGGTCTGGATCGCACCGTCGGCGTCGCGGTGCCCGTTCCCGACCCGGCACCCGGCGTTCCGCGGGATCCTCCCGGCCTCGGTGCGCGACGTGTCCGACCGGCTGGCCGGGCACGACGTCGTGCTCGTCGCGGGCGCGCCGGTGTTCCGCTACCACCAGTGGGTCCCCGGTGACCTGCTGCCGGCGGGCACCCGGCTGCTGCACCTGACCGCGGACCCGGCCGAGGCCGCGCGGGCCCCGATGGGCGAGGCGTGGGTCGGCCCGG
>NZ_JAMXSG010000451.1:0-2528 GCF_024124365.1 Pseudonocardia sp. McavD-2-B | reverse complement strand
GCGCCTTCCCCGGTGTCACCGTGCGGACCTCCGGCGGGGGCGCCGAGGTGCTCGACACCGTCCCGCCCGGGCCCGCGCTGGTCGTCGCCACGCCGGGGGCGGAGCCGGTCGTCGACGGCGGTGGGGCCGGCTACGGCGCCGCGCTGCTGCTCGACGGCTGGGCGATGCTCGCCCGGCCGGACCTGCGCGTCGCCGAGGAGACGCTGCGCCGCTGGTTCGCCGCGGCCGCCGGGGTCGTGCCGCACACCGACGGCGGACGGGTCGTCGTCGTCGCCGAGGCGTCGGTGCCGACGGTGCAGGCGCTGGTGCGGTGGGACCCGGCCGGGCACGCCGCGGCCGAGCTCGCCGAACGCGCCGAGGTGGGGTTCCCGCCCGCGATCCGGATGGCCTCGGTGGAGGGGCCGCCCGCCGCCGTCGCCGAGATCTGTGACGCGGTGCTCGGCACCGGGCGCGTCGACCCGTCCCCGCCCGAGGGGGTGGAGCTGCTCGGACCGGTCGAGATCGACCCGCCGGACCGGCCCGGCGCCGGTCACGGCACCGCCGACGAGGTCCGCGAGCGCGCGTTGCTGCGGGTCCCGCGCCGCGCCGGTCGCGACCTGGCCCGTGCCCTGCACGACGCGCAGGCCCTGCGCACCGCCCGCAAGGCCCCCGAGACCGTCCGGGTCCGGCTCGACCCCGACGAGATCGACTGAGCGGTGCGCCGCGTCACCGGCGTGACCGCGGAGGGGGACGGCGGTGCCGCAGTGGCACAATGGAGCGCTGATCACCGCACTCGTCCGCCGTGAGGGGAAGCCCGTGCCCATCCAGCCCGTCCGGCTGTTCGGCGACCCGGTCCTGCGCACCCGCGCCACCGAGGTCACCGACTTCGACGCGGAGCTGCGCAAGCTCGTCAGCGACCTGACCGACACCATGCACGACGAGGGCGGCGCCGGCCTGGCCGCGCCGCAGATCGGCGTCGGCAAGCGGGTGTTCGTCTACGACTGCGACGGTTTCTCCGGGCACCTGGTCAACCCGACCTGGGAGGCCGTCGGTGAGGACGAGCAGTTCGGCATGGAGGGCTGCCTGTCCATCCCCGGGCTCGGCTGGGACTGCCGGCGCAAGCTGCACGTCGTCGCGCGGGGCTGGGACATGCACGGTGAGCCGCAGGTGGTCGAGGGCTCCGAGCTGCTGGCGCGGGCCATCCAGCACGAGACCGACCACCTCGACGGCGTGCTGTTCGTCGACCGGCTCGACGCCGAGACCCGCAAGCTGGCGATGCGCGAGATCCGGGAGGCCGCCTGGTTCGGCGAGCCCGAGCCGGTCGTCAAGGCGAGCCCGCACCCCATGTTCGGCAAGGCTCGATGAGGCTGCTGTTCGCCGGCACCCCCGACCCGGCGGTGCCGTCGCTGCGGGCGCTGCTGGAGCACCCCGGCCACGAGGTCGTCGCGGTGCTGACCCGCCCGGACGCCCCCGCCGGGCGCGGCCGCAGGCTCACCCGCTCCCCGGTCGGCGAGCTCGCCGACGCGGCGGGGATCCCCGTGCTGACCCCCGCGAAGCCGTCGGGCCCGGAGTTCCTCGACACCCTGCGCGCGCTCGCCCCGGACTGCGCACCGGTCGTCGCCTACGGGGCGCTGCTGCCCCGCCCGGTGCTGGACGTGCCCGTCCACGGCTGGGTCAACCTGCACTTCTCGCTGCTGCCCGCCTGGCGCGGCGCGGCCCCGGTGCAGTCCGCGATCCGGCACGGCGACGACGTCACCGGCGCCACCACGTTCCGGCTCGAGGAGGGCATGGACACCGGGCCCACCTACGGCCTGGTCACCGAGACCGTCGGCGCGACCGACACCGCGGGCGACCTTCTGGGCAGGCTCGCCGAGTCCGGTGCCCGGTTGCTCGCCGCGACCCTGGACGGCATCGCCGACGGCACGCTGACCGCCGTCCCGCAGCCCGCCGAGGGGGTCTCGCTCGCGCCGAAGGTCACGACCGCCGACGCCCGCGCCGACTTCACCACCCCGGCCGCCGCGCTGGACCGGCTGATCCGCTCGGTCACCCCCGAGCCCGGCGCGTGGTGCGGATTCCGCGACGACCGCCTCGGGCTCGGCCCGGTCCGCCCGTTGCGCACCGGTGAGGTCGAGCTCGCGCCGGGGGAGCTGCGGGTCGAGCGCCGCCGGGTGCTGGCCGGGACCGCGACCGTCCCCGTCGAGCTGGGCGAGGTGAAGCCGAAGGGCAAGCGGTTCATGCCCGCACCGGACTGGGCCCGCGGCGCCCGGATCGACGGCGTCGAGTACCTGGGCTGACCCGCCGCCACCCGCCGCGGTCCGGCGCACCGACCTCCCGACACCACACCGACTTCCCGACATCCCGGACGACGGCCGGCCCCCGGCCACGGCGGACCCCGCCGAGGAGACCACGTGAGCGAGCAGGACCCCCGACCCGACCGCGACCGGCCCGACCGGTCCGACCGCCCCGAGCGGCGCGCCGGCGACGACCGGCACCGCGGCGGCGACAGGTCGGGCGGTGACCGGGCCCGCGGGGACCGGTCGCGCGACGAC
>NZ_JAMXSG010000450.1:0-2570 GCF_024124365.1 Pseudonocardia sp. McavD-2-B | reverse complement strand
CGCCCGGCTCGGGGCGCCGCCGCCGTCGGACCGGCTGCGCGGGTGGCTGGTGACCGCGGGCGTCGTGCTCGTCGCGGCGCTGCTGCGGTTCTACGACCTGGGCGAGCCGACCGACCGCGGCACGCCGGTCTTCGACGAGAAGCACTACGTCCCCCAGGCCTGGGACATGGTCCGCAACGGCGGGGTGGAGTCCAACCCCGGCTACGAGAAGATCGTCCACCCGCCGCTGGCGAAACAGCTGATCGCGCTGGGCCAGATGGTGTTCGGCTACGACGGCGTCGGCTGGCGGGTCTCGGCCGCGCTGGCCGGGGTGCTCACGGTGCTGCTGGTGGTGCGGGCCGGGCGTCGGCTGACCCGCTCGACCGCACTGGGCGGGCTGGCGGGGCTGCTGCTGTGCGCGGACGGGCTGTCGCACGTGCAGTCTCGGATGGGGATGCTCGACGTCTTCTCCGCGCTGTTCGTGGTGGCCGCGTTCGCCGCGCTGCTCGCCGACCGCGACGACGTCCGCTCCCGGATGGCACGGGTCGTCGCGCAGGGGCGGGTCGGCGACACCGTCTGGGGCCCGCGGTGGGGGGTGCGCTGGTGGCGCCTCGCCGCGGGCGTCTCACTCGGCCTGGCCGGCGCGGTGAAGTGGAACGGCGCCTATTACGTCGCCGCGTTCGGGGTGCTCTGCGTGCTGTGGGACGTGTCGGTGCGCCGCCGCGCCGGCGTCACCCGGCCGTGGGTGGGCACGATGGTCCGCGACGTCGCCCCCGCGCTGTGGGCGCTCGCGCTGGTCCCGGTGCTGACCTACGTCGGGTCCTGGTGGGCGTGGTTCGGCAGCGAGACCGGCATCGACCGGCACCAGGTCGGCCGGGAGATCGGCACCGGCGGCGCGTTCGCCTGGCTGCCCGACGCACTGCGCTCGCTCTGGTACTACCACGGCCAGGCCCTCGCCTTCCACGAGAACCTGACGACCCAGTCGGCGGGCGCGCACCCGTGGGAGTCCAAGCCCTGGACCTGGCCGATGGGGCTGCGGCCGATGCTCTACCGCTACGCCGACGACGCCACCGGCTGCGGAGAGACCGAGTGCGTCTCGGCGGTCATGCTCATCGGAACGCCCGCGCTGTGGTGGCCGGCGATCCCGGTGCTGCTCTGGGGTCTGTGGCGGGCCGTGACCCGGGTGGACTGGCGCTGGACGGCGGTGCTCATCGGCTACGGCGCGGGCTTCCTGCCGTGGTTCCTCAACCTCGACCGGCAGATGTACTTCTTCTACATGATGCCGGTGGTGCCGTTCCTCGTGCTGGGCGTCGTGCTGGCGATGGGGCAGATGCTGGGCCACTCCCGGATGAGCGCGCGACGGCGACGGAACGGGTTGCTCGTGGTCGCGACGTGGGTGGCGCTGATCGGGGTCAACTTCGTCTGGCTGTGGCCGATCCTGGTCGGCGACCCGATCACCACGGCGCACTGGCAGGCCGAGCTGTGGCTGCCGTCGTGGCGCTGAGACGTTGCTCCGTCCGGGTGAGGCACGGAACCGCGGAGGCAGCGGCGACGACGACTCCGGCGTGAGCCCCGTTCTCCGCCGCCTCGCGGTCGCCCTCCCCGCCGTACTGCTCGCCCTGGTCGCCGGGGCCGCCCCGGCCTGGGCGCACACCGAGCTCGAGTCCAGCTCGCCCGCCGCGAACTCGCAGGTGGGCACCACGCCGACGTCGGTGTCGCTGACCTTCTCCGAAGAGATCGCGGCCGCCGACGCGACGGTCTCGGTGACCGGCCCGGACGGCACCGACCACGCGGCGGGCTCCGCCACCGGCGAGGGCGCCACCCTCACCGTCCCGCTGCGCCCGCTCGGCGCGGCCGGTACGTACACGGTCACCTACCGGGTGGTCTCCGACGACGGCCACCCCGTCTCGGGCACGGTGCCGTTCACCCTGACCTCCCCCGGCCCCGGCGCGGCCGCTACGACCCCCGCACCCGCCGCCGCAGCCCCGACGGCCGCCGCGCCGGAGACCGCGCCGCAGACCATCCCCGCCGCAGCCGACGACGGCGGCGCCCCGGTCTGGCCGTGGGTGGTGCTCGCCGTCGTCGTGATCGGGGCCGGGGCCGTGTTCGCGCTGCGCCGGTCGCGGGCCTGACCATCGACGGGACCTCCCCCGGCGGCGGCGTCCTCCGCGACCCGGTCCGCGAGCCCGCGCCCGCGGTCGCCGGGTGGGTCGCCGTGCTGGTGGGGGCCGCGGTCGTCGTCGCCGGGGTCACCGGTGGCATCGGGCCGGACGGCGTCGCGCTCGACCTGGCCCGGACGGTCGTGCGGGCCGCGGCGGACCTGGCCGCGGTGGTCGCGGCGGGTGCGGCGCTGGTCGCGCTGCTCGCACCCGACCGGGTTCCCGGCGCCGACCGGGTCCTGACGACCGTCGCGCCGCTCTGGCTCGGGGTGCTGCTGGTCGAGACGTTCGTCCGGGGCGCGGTCGTGTCCGGGCGCGGGCTCGCCGACGTGCGCGGCCCGGACCTGCTGGGTTTCCTGGCCGGTCCGCGTGCCGGGACCGGCCAGCTGGTGGCGCTGGCCGCGGTGCTCGCGCTGATCGGCGTCGCCGGGT
>NZ_JAMXSG010000044.1:0-26476 GCF_024124365.1 Pseudonocardia sp. McavD-2-B | reverse complement strand
TCGACCTCGGCGACCATGCGCACCGCCCGCTCACGCAACTCCGGCGGATACGGCGGCTGGGAACGACGTGTCATGACTCCATCTCCTCAGAAGATCAAGTCTCCCGACACGCCGGGGCGGTTCAGTCTGCGCGGCGGAGTCATGCTGCGTTGGCTACGGCGACACCGTTCATTGGGTCTCGACCGCTCCGCAACCTGATCCACAGCCATCGTGCGGTCGAAGCTGGCCGGCTGTCGGGATCAGGCCGTGTTCGTGGGCGATGATCGCGGCCTGTACACGGTTGCGCACGCCCAGGCGGTCCAGAATCGCGCTGACGTGCGCCTTCACTGTGCCCTCGACCAGGTGCAGAGCGCGCCCGATCTCGGCGTTGGACGCCCCGGTGCCGAGCAGCCCGAGCACCGTGCGCTCGCGAGGGGTCAGCGCGTCGACCGCCGCCCGAGCGGTGACCGGCCGGTCGCGGGCGTAGAGATCGATGACGCGTCGGGCCATGCGCGGGGACAGGTACGCACCGCCGCCGGCGACGGCGTGGACCCCGTCGATGATCTCGCGCGGGTCGCCGGTCTTGAGCACGAACCCGCTCGCGCCCTCGGCGAGGGCGCGCACGAGGTAGTCATCGTCGGCGAAGGTGGTCAGTACCAGGATCGCGCAGCCCAGCCCGAGGCGAACGATCTCCGCCGCGGCGTCGAGGCCGTCCAGGACCGGCATCCGCACGTCGAGCACCGCGACGTCGGGCCGGTGCGCCAGCGCCAGGTCGACCGCGGCACGCCCGTGCTCGGCTTCGGCGACGACGTCGAGGTTCGGGTCGTTGGCCAGCACGGTGCGCACCCCGACCCGGACGACGGCCTCGTCGTCGGCGAGCAGCACGCGGATCACGTGCCGATGCTGCCCGAGGTCAGGCCGGACCTGGTGATCAGGTCCTTGCGCGCAAGGATGCCATCGCTCCAGCACAGTCGGTACAGGTCCGAGGAGCCCGGGCCGAACGGCGCCGTGGTCACGCTGTAGTGCTCGCACCGGGTTCCCGGTGGCGGTGTGATGTCCGTGGCGTCGGTGCGGGTGCGCCACGGCAGCTCCACCTCCGCACGTGCCACGCCGGGGCGCAGCGCTTCGAAGCCCGCGACCGGAAGCACGGAGGTGGCCGCGTCCACGGTCCGGTACCCGACGGCCGCCAGCGCAGCCCCGGTGAGCAGCGCGGCAGTGCCCCACAGCACCGTCCGGCGTGTCTGCGACACGCCGGACGAGGCGCGCGCCCGCGCCGCCGCGACCGTGTCCTGCGCCGTGTCGCCCCGGGCTCTATCCGGCAGCAGGAGCACGGACAGGAGGTGATCGGCACCGATCCGGCCGTGCTCCACGGTGCCGCCGATCGCTCGTACCGCGTCCGACAGGGTCATGAGCCCGCGGCCGGATCCCGGTGCGTGCTCGGTGATCGGGGCGTCGTGGGTGCGCACGACGACGTGCAGCCCGCCCGAACCGGCGGCGGCGAACGAGATTTCGACCGAGGCGCCCGGCGAGTGCTTGACCGCGTTTGTCAGGCCCTCCCGCACCACGCCCACAACGACGGCGCGGACGGCCGGGTTCGTGCCCGCCAGCACCTGAGCGGGCTTCACCGGTGTGAGAACGACCCGCGCACCGGCCGAGCGGATCCCATCCACGATCTCCGCGATTTCGATCCCCGCCTCCCCAGCAGCGGGGTCGGGCAGGCGATCCATCGACAGCGCGGACACCGCGTGGGCAAGGTGCTCCGCGGCCGAGGTCACGCTGCGACGCGCACGCGCGACGGCCTCCCGAGTGCTGGGGTCCAGGCCGCGTCCCAGCTCCAGTCCGCCCAGCCCGAGCGCTGCCCTGGCGAGGTCGTGGCCCACGAGATCGTGCATCTCGCCGGCCAGCCGGGTCCTCTCGTGGCGCCGCGCGTCCTTCTCTGCCTCCCCGGCTCGACGCTCCCAGTCGGTCGCCGCCCGCCAGCCCGCAGTGGCCAGGTCCGAGCGGGCGCGCAGATGGCGACCCAGCCACCACGGCCCGTACAGCAGCAGCGCCAGCCCTATCCCCGCGGCCAGCGCCGTGTCCGCCCCGGCGGTCGCGACAAGCGCGAGCAACGCGCCCGCCACCGGCGCGACGGCCACCACCAGCCCCCGCCCCCGCCATCCGGCGATCCCGCCCATGACCAGCACGAACGGTGCCGGAGCCAGAGCAGCGAGCAGGCTCTGCCCGTCGTGGCCGACCAACCACGCGAGGAGCCACAACCCAGCCGCACTGATCACACCCGCGTCGATCACCCGGCCCGCCCGGGCCGGCTCACCGCTCATATGTAGCGCCCCGCGCACCGCCGACCAGAAGGGAGACCCTGCCTTTCGAGCGTGCGGCCGCGACCGCTGATTCCATCGGGCGACGGGTCATCTGCATCGACACGACCGCCACGATGCCACCTAGCAGCAGCCCCACCACGACATCGTGCGGGAAGTGCGCCCCGGCCAGCACCCGGCTAGCGGCCGCCACTCCAGCAGCAAGCATCGAGAGGATCGCGACGATCGGCTTGCGCAGGTGCCGTACGGCCACCACGACCGTGACGGCGAGCGCACCCGCGACAGCAGCGTGATTGCTCGGGAACGACCAGTCCCCGGCCGGCGGGCACTCGACCCAGGCGGGTAACCCGTCCAGCAGCCGACACGGCCGGTCCACCCGCAGGACCGACTTCGCCGCCTCACCGACCGGCCAGGCCAGCGCCGCCGCGACCGGCACCCCGGCCACCGCCGCCAAGGTTCGCGGTGACGCAGCCCGCGCGAGGAGCCACAAACGCACCCACACCACCGCGATGACGATCAGGGCCACCTCACCGACCACCGCCAGCACCGCACCTGTCTCGAGGGGTGCCGCGGCAAACGGCGCAAGCAGGTCACGCAGCCAGACTGCGCTGGCATCGGGCACATCCGGGATGTTCAATCTCTGCACGCCGCCACCGTGACCGGGCCGGCGCCGGCGTCGCCTCTGTCGAACGGAACCTACTCAGCGCCGATCGACACAGGCCACCTGAAGACGATCGACAGGGGCGCAGCGCCACCACTCACCGGGCACGAAGCCAACGAGGGTCCTGCCCCGCGGCGCCCGGCACCGGCCCCGATGCCCGAGCCGAGTCCGCTGCCCTGCGTTGACCTCGAACGACGGCGCCCAGACACCCGCTACGGCATCAGGTACTCGACCGGCCGTGCGAGAAGACCCCCTGAGCCGATCGGCTACCGGGTCGCTCGCAGCGCCGTGTCCAACATGGACATCAACTCCGCGACGCGGCCCCTTGCGGCCGGGGCGAGTGGATAGCGGGAGAGCACATCGATCAGGATCGGCGTGGCCCGGTACCGGGCTTCTCCGACGGCCCGTGCACCCGCGTCCGGGTCGTCAACTGCTTGCAGTTCACTGATGCGGGCTGCACTCGCGGCCGCACGCAGGATGTGCCCCACCTGGTGCGCCTTCGCGATCGGATGAAGGTACGCCGCAGATGCAGCGTCCCCGGCGGATCGCGCGGCAAGTTTCGCAGCCTCCGTCGCTGCTTGTCTCGCCGCGCGATGTGCGTCCAGGGACGTGACGCGCTGCAACCGGGTTCGTCTCGCACCACTCACGAAGGTCCAAGCGGCTTCGATAGCGGCGCGTGGACGGTGATCGCCAGGGTGCACGTCCTCGAACAGCGGCAGCACCGGCTCGGCGCTCTCCACAACGTATCGAGCGACAACACGCAGCTCGTCCATAGTCAACTGGAAGTCGCCGGGCACCATCTCCACCGCGCGATGATCACATCGTAACGCTCGCCGAGCCAACCAGCCACGAAATGATCTGGACCCGTGCCCGGTGAGGGATCCGCTTGCGCTGTGCCAGTCAGCCCAGGTCGCGGCGCTGGACACGGTGGGCGCCCAGCGCGATGAGCCCCACGCCGATCAGGCTCATGGCTACGAGCGTGCCGGGGCCGTAGTCAACTGCGGGGTGGGTGTAGGAGAACGGGTCGTACAGCGGGCGGGGTAGTACCTCCAGCTCCCACAGACCGAGATCGATGACGGCGGCAGCGAGGGCGCCCCAGGCCACGGCGACGGCGATGCGTGGGAGGTAGCCGACCAGCACGACGACACCGCCAGCGACGATCCAGTTCACCGGGACCTGGGCCATCGCGGCGCCCATCTGGGCACCGAACCGGTCGGTGCGTGCGCTGCCGGCGGTGAACCCGGCAGCGGCGGCGAGTCCCGCGACCGACAGCAACACCACCGGCGCGATGAGCGCGATGAGTAGCGGCCCCGCGATCCAGCTCCCCCGCGACGTCGGTGTCGCCAGCAGCAGCTCGGCCTGGCGGCCGGTTTCGTCGCGACGCAGTGTCAGTACGGTCGCTACCACGTAGCAGGCCACGCCGAGCCCGGCGAGGTAGAGGCAGATCGCCACGAACGCCTCACCGAGTGTGGAGCCGGCCAGCGGCGCGAGCCGGCTCGTGATCATCGGGCTGTCGTCGAGCAGTCCGTCGAGGGTGCTCGACGCGTAGCCGATACCGACACATGCGGCGCCCACGGCGACCGTGGTCGCGATCAGGCCAGGCAGCCGCAGCTGCACGAACAGCCCGACCGCCGTGGACAACCGGGGCGCACCTTCGGCCGGGCCCGGCCGTGCGGGGAGCAGCCCCGCGCCGAGGTCCCGCCCGCCCGCGAGACGCACGGCGAGCACGGTCAGCGCAGCGGCGGCGGCAGGGAACAGCGCCAGCACCCACCATTGGTCGCCGGTGAAGGCGCGGGTCAGCCGAACCCACCCGACCGGGGAGGCCCAGGACAACGCGTCGACGCCCGCGACGTCGCCGACAAGACGCACCGCGAACGCTGCGGCCAGCAGCCCGAATCCGATCGTGCGGGCCCCGGTCACGGTCTGCGCGATCTGGGCGGCGACCGCGGCGACCGCGGCGGTGACCAGGCCGAACCCGGCGGCGGACAGCGCCAGCACCGCCGACCCGGCCAGCGGATGGCCGAACAGGGACACCAGCGTCACGACGGTGAGCGCGGCGATCGCCAGATTGGCCACGGCCGTCACCAGCAACGCCGCCGCGAGCCGGACGTGCCGACCCACCGGTGCGGCATCCAACAGCTCGGCGTGACCGTCCTGCTCGGCCGCGCGGGTGTGCCGCAGGACCAGAACCAGCGATCCGATCCCGACCGCGAACACGCTTTGCATCCCGGACCGCATCGCGATCAGGGCCTCGATACTCGTGCCGTAGACGGGCCCGAGCAGGGCCGTGGTGAGCGGGTCGCGCGCGAGTTCGGTCGCGAACGCGACCTGTTCGCCTTCGGTCGGGACCAGAGCGGGCAGGGCAGCCGCGGAGGCCAGCGGGAGGCTCACCGCCAGCGCGATCCAGGCCGCGATCCCGATCCGGTCGCGACGCCCGACGAGCCGGACCATCGACCCCAGCCCTGCCCCGACCTCGCGCCGGGCTGTCACCGCGGCGGTCATGACCGCACCCGGGCAGCGGAGACGCTCGTCTCGCGGGTCCCGCTGGTGCGGTAGTGCCGCAGGAACACCTCCTCCAGAGTCGGGGGCGTCGCGGTCACCGACCGCATCCCCCGCCGGGCGAGTTCGCCGAACACCTCGTCGAGCCGGTCGGGCTCGACCTGAAAGCGGACCCGGGCGCCATCGATCAGCAGATCGTGCACACCGGGAAGCTCCGCGAGCCGGTCGGTGCCGTCGCGGAGCTCGACGGCCACCGTCGTGCGGGTCAGGTGCCGCAGC
The DNA here is from genome assembly GCF_024124365.1 of Pseudonocardia sp. McavD-2-B. NCBI lineage: Bacteria > Bacillati > Actinomycetota > Actinomycetes > Pseudonocardiales > Pseudonocardiaceae > Pseudonocardia > Pseudonocardia sp. McavD-2-B. The sequence goes on along the minus strand of NZ_JAMXSG010000044.1, from coordinate 20,740 downwards.
TCGGCAAGGGTTCCGGTCTCGATCACCCGTCCGGCGCGCACGATCGAGACCCGACCGGCGAGCGCCTCGACCTCGGAGAGGATGTGGCTCGACAGCAGCACCGTCGCCCCGTCCCGGATACGTTCGGCGACCACCTGCTGGAAGGTGGCCTCCATCAACGGGTCCAGGCCCGAGGTCGGCTCGTCGAGGATCAGCAGCTCGGCCGGCACGGCCAGCGCTGCGATCAGCGCGACCTTCTGCCGGTTCCCGGTCGAGTAGGCCCGGGTCCTGACCCGCGGGTTCAACGCGAACCGCTCGACGAGCTCGGCCCGACGGCGCGGGTCGGCGCCGCCGCGAAGCCGGGTGAGCAGGTCGATCACCTCACCACCGGTCAGGCCGGGCCACAGCGCGACATCCCCGGGCACGTAGGCCAGCCGGCGGTGCAGCGCGACCGCGTCGGTCCACGGGTCACCACCGAGCAGCCGTACCCGGCCCGCGTCGGCCCGCAGCAGACCCAACAGGATCCGCAGCGTGGTCGACTTGCCGGCACCGTTGGGCCCGAGGAACCCGTGCACCTCCCCGGCCTGCACCGACAGGTCCAGCCCGTCGAGTGCGCGGGCCGACCCGAACGACTTGACCAGCCCCTCTACCGTGATCGCCTCAGTCATCGCCGGCCTCCCGCCCCGCCGTGTCCCGTGCGGTGCCCGAGGCGCCCGTCGCCGGGGATCTGTCCTCTCTGAGCCGATCGACCGCCGAGACCACTCCTTGCCCCATGTCGGAGGACATGAAGCTGCCGACCGCGGCGTAGACCTCGAACATGGCTGCGCCGACACGGGGACCGTGCGCAGGCGTCAGGGGGTCCACGCCGGTCCGCCGGGCCACGTGCCCGGCCAGTACCACGGTCCCTAGGTGCATCGCGGTCATGACCGCTGCGGCCAGCGCCGCGTCCCGGTCCGGACCGCCTACCCCCGCCGTCGGGTTCTGCTCGCGCAGCCACTGCTCGGCCAGCTCCGCGCTGCGATCGAACAGGGCCGCCGCTGGGCCCGAGTCCTCGACCATCGCGCGCGCGATGTAGCGCACACAGTCCTCGCCCGCCCCGTACAGGCCGGCCAGGAAGTCCGGCTCGGAGATCTCCCCGGACGCGAGCCCCTCCTGGGTCGGCCGCAACAACGTGGCGGCCACGTGCTCATCGCACGCCCGCCGTAGCCCCTCCTTCGAGCCGTAATGGTGCTGCACCAGCCCCACCGACACCCCCGCGGCGGCCGCCACCTGCTTCATCGTCGCCGCCCGGTACCCGCGCATCGCGAACTCCCTCAGCGCGGCGTCCCGGATGCGGGCCCGGCCCGTCAGATCCTCCGCCGGTCGATCTCGCTCCACTCCCATACTCACGTACCGCAGGCTATATCAAGCTGCCAGTAAACGATACGACAGTATTGCGAGCGCGTACGGCCTGCCCAGGTCGCAGAAGCCCGTACGTCCGTGCTGGGCGCCCCAATCAAGGATCGACTACCGGGACGGGCGATGGGCCACCGCCCAGAGCCACAACACGAAAGATCAACATCAAGCTGCTTGACGTCCACCGACATGTGATGTGAAGTTCGTCGTCATGGACGTGCGTCTGCCGCTGTACGGTGAGGACCACGACCGCAGCGACTTCTCCTAGGTGCAGCCGGCCCAACCCGGACCCGCCCGCACCACTCCCAGGAGAACCCTTGACCGACATCACCACGTTCCTGCGCGCCCTGCCCAAGGTCGAATTGCACGTCCACCTCGTCGGATCGGCGTCCGTGTCGACCGTGGCCGCGCTCGCCCGGCGCCACGGCCCCGGCGCGGTCCCCCAGGACCCCGCCGCCCTCGCCGACTTCTACACCTTCCGCGACTTCGCCCACTTCATCGATATCTACCAGCAGGTCAACGCACTGGTCCGTACCTCGGCCGACGTCGTCGACCTCGTCGTCGGGCTGGCCTACGACCTCGCCGCAGGTGCCGTGCGTTACGCCGAGGTCACGGTGACGCCGATGAGTCACCTGCACGCCGGGATCGACCCGGGCGCGCTCGGTGACGCGCTGACCACCGGGCGCGAGCGAGCCCGCACCGAGCACGACGTCGAGCTCGGCTGGGTCTTCGACTGCGCCGGCGAGCTGGGCGTCGACAACGCCTGGGACACCCTCGCCTGGGTCCTGCGACACCGACCGGACGGCACCGTCGGCTTCGGGCTGGGCGGGCCCGAGATCGGCGTCGGGCGCGCACAGTTCACCGGCCCGTTCACCGCGGCCCGCGAGGCGGGCCTGCACAGCCTCCCGCACGCGGGAGAGACCACGGGACCGGCGACGATCTGGTCGGCGCTGCACGACCTGGGCGCCGAGCGAATCGGGCACGGGATTCACGCCGTCACCGATCCCCGGCTGCTCGACTACCTCACTAAGCACCGGATCGCGCTGGAGGTGTGCCCGACGTCGAACCTGCGCACCGGCGCCGTGCCGTCGATGCAGGCGCACCCGCTGGCCCGGCTCGTGCAGTGGGGCGTGCCGGTCACGCTCAACACCGACGACCCCGGCATGTTCGGCTGCGACCTTGTCGGCGAGTACCTCGTGGCGCACGAGCAGTTCGGGCTGACCCCAGCCGAGCTGGTGCTGCTCGCCCGCAACGCGGTAGAGGCCGCGTTCTGCTCAGCGGAGCTCAGGACAGAGCTGCACGCCGACATTACGACGGTGCCGCTACCCGGCTGAGTCGTCACCGTTCTCACCGCCGGTGCGGCCGCACGCCGATCCCGCCGCCGAGCGACGGGTGAAGGTGGCGTCCCGCACAGCGATCGGCTTGCGGGACAGCTATGGCACTGCTGCAACGATGCGGGCGCGCATCACCCGCCTTCTCGCGCGCACTGGCGGCGATCTCGGGTATGCGGGAAGCGCCGCTGCGATCTGGACCCCGCACATGACGACAGCCAGCCCTCGGGCAAGGGTCCGGCCGTCGTCATAGCGGCCTGTCAGTCCTGGGTCTGCATGAGCGAAATTCGGAACAGTGGCACCAGCTGCTCCTCGACCTTGAAGGCCTTCGCGCGCTGCCGGCCCTTGATGGATGGGTCGTAGACGGTCGTGACCGGCAAAGTCAGCCCCTCGGCGCCGGGGGTGGCGGCGGCCCACCGCTTGAATCGCTTGGCCGTGCCACCAGTGAACCCGCTCAGCGCGAACTTCCCGGCTGGCCGCCCGGCGGCGATCCGCATCTGCTCGGCGGTCGCGACGCCGCCGGCGCGGACCGGCAGCTCATGCAGGATGCGACCGTTCTGCGTCCACGCGTCGAGCTCGTCGACCCATGAGCGGGCCAGGTCGAGGGTCCACCCGGTTGAGACGGCAAGCGATTCGGCCTTCGCGACGGCCGTCGGGCTGTCGTCGACCTCCTCGAGCTCGTCCTCGAGCACTTCGCCGCCCTCAGCGCCCGGCGTCGCGGTGACGGTGAAACTGCCCGGCGCGAGAGCGCGGATGAAGTCCGCAGCCTCGTTGCCGTCGATGGTCACGGTCCCCTCGAACCGGATCTTAAGCGGACTATCCATGAGAGTCGCACCAACTTCCCACTGTAGGCCAGTGGGACTTCCACTGACAGTGAGAATCACGTTAGACCCGAGACGGCCTCTGTGCAAAGAGACACCAAGGTTACACATGACAGTGATACTTTTTGTTACCTTCTGCCGTGCGTTGACTGGGCTCTCAGCTGCAGCGCCGCTCGGAGGTCTGTCGGTCTGCTGTAGCGCCGGCGCCTCATGGGATGCGCCGCGAGGGCGGACAGCTGCGGAGGCTTCGATGTGGTGCACAGCACAATCAGCAGCATGGGCGACGAGGATGCGGACCAGCCGGAGCCGCCATCGACGAAGACGATCACGGCGCTGCTGCGCGAAGCGCGTTCGCTGTCGCGGCGCGCCGACAAGCTCAACGGCGCCGCCGCGGCGGTGGACGACCCCACGACCCAGCAGCTCGCCGCGGAGGCCTGCACCAGCGTGGAGCAGCTGGTGCACCACCTCATGCTGCTGGAACGACAGGCACAACGCGGCCAGAGGTCGGCAGTTCGGCGCCGGTAGAACGGCGGTCAGCGGTCCTCGTCGTTGCTGTCGGGGTCGCGCAGCGCCCGCCGGGTTCCGGCCACGTCGGGGAGGTGGAACGAGTAGTGCCCGTGCACGTTGAGGTGCCGGCGCATGTAGGCCGAGAGCCGCACAACGTCCTCATCACGCACCGGGTATCCCTCGTCGCGCAGCTGGGTGAGGGCGGCGTCGAGGTAGACGGTGTTCCACAGCGTGATGCAGTTCAGGACCAGCCCCAGCGCGCCGAGCTGGTCCTCCATGCCCTCGTGGTAGGCGCGGCGCAGATCGCCGCGGCGGCCGTGGAAGACGTGCCGGGCCAGGTCGTGGCGGCCTTCCTGCAGGTTGCGCATGCCCTTGATCTCCGCCCGGTACGGGGCTTGATCGACATACGACAGCACGTGCAGGGTCTTGAAGATCCGCCCGTAGTGCGCCAGCGCCTCGCCGAGCTGGGTCGGGTTGCCGCCGTGGGCGAGCATCCGCAGCACGTCGTGCGCGCTGACCGCGCCGGTGTGGATGGACCCGGCCAGGCGCAGCAGGTCGGGCCAGTGCGCCCGGATCCGCCCGAGGTCGATCTTCCCGCGGGCGGCGGTGTTCAGCGGTCCATAATCGGCGCCCGGGTTGATCCGCCACAGCTTCGCATCCGGCAGGTCGGCCAGCTGCGGGCGGTAGTCGAACCCGAGCAGCCGCATCAGCCCGCACACCATGTCGCTGTAGGAGCCGGTGTCGCTGATGATGACCTCCGGGCGCCGCCCGCCGTCCTGCCGGTAGATCAGGTCGATCACGTGCAGCGAGTCCCGCGGGGTGCCCGACACGACCTGCCCGGCCAGCCCGACGGCCTGGTCGTTGACCAGATTGAGCAGCGTCACTCCGCGGCGGCGGCCGAAGTAGCGCGGGTTGGGGCGGGCGTCGATGCTGCGCACCGGCACCACGAACCGGACGCCGTCCACCGCCGCGAGCAGCCCACCGCCCCACGCCTGGGCCAGCGCGATGTCGGCCTGGGCGGCGATGAGCGGGGCGTTCGCTGCGGCGTAGGTCTCCGCGCGCAGGTAGTTCTGGTCGACGTGGCTGATCCGGTGCCGGGTCAGCGCCGCCACCCCGGGGGTGATCACCGGGGTGAACCCGACGTTGAGCGCGTGCGCGGTCAGCGCGGCCGCCACGCTCACCGCCAGATCGTCCAGGCGAGCCTGCCCGCCCGAGGCGGGGGTGAACGCCGCCGCGAACTCCGGGTGCCAGGACATCACCTCCAACACCACCTCGCCGATGTCGACCCGCGGGAGCATCGCCTCGCAGCGGCGCCGCAGATCGGTCAGGCTCGGCGGATCGGGGACGGCGTCGATCTTCCCGGCGTGCAGCCGGCCCTGCTCGTCGATGGAGACCTCGGTGTTGGCGACCAGCCGCCCGGCGACCTCTCGTAGTGCGGCGTCGAGGTCGCGGGCGTGCTCGGCCAGCAGCGCGTCGGGATCAGCCGGGAGCTGCAGGGCGTTGAGCACCGGGCCGCGGGCGGCCTCCCATGCCGGGCCGTCCAGCAGCTGCGCGCGGGGGTCGGCCCAGCGACCGGAGGCAAGCGCGAAGATGTCGCGGCGGCGCAGCCGCTGATGGAACAGCTCCAGCACGCAGAACACGTAGCCGGCCCGGTTCACCGCGGCCTCCGGTCGCCCGGGGGTGAACACCACCCGCGCCCACCCCGGCGGGACCAGGTCCACCGCGACCTTGCGGGCGTCGAGGAACCCCGCCGGTACCCGCGCCGTCGGGCGGGCATCGAGCAGTTCCGGCAGAGCGCGCAGTGCGTCGAGGACGGGGGTGGCCTCGGCGGTGGCGCCGAACCGGATGGCCGTGCACAGCATCGGCAGGAACGGGCGCACCACCGCATAGCGGTCGGCCAGGGTGGCCCGCCACTGCGTGTCGGGATCGGTGCCCGGTGCCGGTACGACGTCGGTGATGTTCGCGACCGCGGTCCGCAGCTCGGCCAGCGACACCACGTTCTCGATCGCGTCCCACACCAGCTCCAGCGTGATCTCCGGGCCCCAGGTCGTGGCCTCGAGCATCACCCCGACCGCCGCTGCCAGCTTCCCGGCATCCTTGCTCACTCGCGGGTACCGGCGGGCCTGCTCGTCACGGGTCTGGCGCTGCGCACGGGCCAGCAGCTCGGTGGTCATCAGCACGTCGAACAGCTCCACCGCGTCGTCGGTGGCCCTGGCCTGCAGCACCACGACCGTGGCCAGCAGCGTCGCCAGCCGGCGGGCGTAGGGGTGGCGGCGCAACGCCGGCGCCTTGCCCGCCATGCCGTAGCGGGCCAGCTCGATCACCCGCCGCCGCGGGACCGCCCCCAGCTCGATCTGGCCGACGCCGATCGCGGACAGCTCACTGACCCGATCCAACGCGGCCGCCATCGCGCGCCCCGACACCCGGGTCGGACCGCGCCGCAGCCGTTCCAGCTCCGAGGTGCGTGCCCCGTCAGGGATCTCCAACAACAGATCCAACGCAGCGGCCTGCGACGCAGTCAGCGGGGCGGCCAGGGTGTCCCACAGCCGCGCCATCGCCGCGTCCCGGACCCGGGCCACCAACCGAGCCAGGGTGGACACCCCGGGCAGCAGCACCCGGTGCTCCCGAAGCCACGCCACCGCCCCGTCGAACAGCGCCTTCGGGCCATCCCCGGTGGTCCACGCCCGGTCATCCACCCACCGCGCAAGCTCCTCGGCCGCCGCGGTGAACTCGACGAACCCGTACGCCTCGCGGATCTGCGCTGCGTGCTCGAGCCGGGTCATCTCCCGGACCCGGTAGTCCTTCACACACGACGGATCAACGATGTCGAGCTGCTCGGCCAGGTAGTCCACGACCTCGGTCGGAACATCGGTCGGATCGGCCAAGAACCGGCCGATGAACAACAACGTCGTGAGCTGCACCGCGAACCCCAGCCGGGTGTGCGGCAACCGCTTCGCCTCGACCAGAGCGCGGGCCTTGTCATCGAGCAGGAAGCAGCGGTCCAGCTCCGCCGTCGACGGCGGTCTCGTATAGCAGCCGTACGTCGCGGCCTGCGCGTCGGTGAGGAACTCGACAGGCACGGGACCCCCAGTGCGTCACGGACCCGAACATCGAGCCCAGACCGTTCCCCAACGGCGGGCGACGCTACCGCGCGTTCGACGCGCAGCCGCTACCGATGGATCCCGTTCCGTTGTTCCTCACGGGCCGATCTCGGCCTGATGTCCGACGGCTCGTTCCGCGCCCTCGACGTCGCTCAGGCCGAACAGAACCTTCTGCACGCGCGCGACGACCTGGAGGTCGCCCGCCAGGCCCGCGACCACGAGCACAGCCTGGTCAACCTGAACGCGGTCTGCCACGCGAACATCGTGGTGCACCACGCCGAACAAGGCCTGTCCGAAGCCGAGGCCACCGAGCAGCAGCGCGAGGCCGCCGGTGAGCCCGAACCACAGCCTGTTGCGGGGCGTGGCCCGACCGACGAGGAGCTGGCCGAGCGCTCCTTCTGGATCCAGCAGCACGCGGAGACAGAACTGGATCTGTAATCCCAGCCGCTCGGCGCGGCCCCGGGTGTCGTACCGGGACCGCGCCGAGCACACGCCCAAGACCCCACAGACCGGTGGAGCGGCTGCGCCGCACGGTGGACCTGGAGGGATCGGGCCGATCCTGCGGGCGCGTTCCTCACGCTTCAAAGGCGCTGACGCGTCGCTCGCGCGACAGCCCTGGCGGGCTGCCCTGGACCCGTGAGCCTCTACGCGCCCTCGGGGCGAGGCCCCCGAGGGGCAGGCGCACAGCCTGCCCCGGTTGGCCGGCCCGGATCCCCGCCCGGCCAGGCACAGGGTCGGTAGAGCACAGGAGGAACACCCTCATGACCGTCACGACCAGCACCAACAGCCCCCGATCCGACGCGGCGCGGTGCGATGCTGTGCACGACAGCGGAACCCGACCCGGGCGGGAGGAGGCGGCGTGCATGGCGCGACGTGTCCGCCCGCGCCTCGACCGTGAGGTGCTGCGGCTGCGACAGGTCGCGCTCGACGCCGCAGCCGCCGGCCTGTTCGTGTTCCCGGTCAAGGCCGGATCGAAGATTCCCGCCTTCCACGGCGAGACCCGGTGCCGCGGGCGCGGGCCCTGCGCTGAGGGGCACCAGGGATGGGAGCAGCGCGCCACGCGCGATCCGGCTCAGATCCGGCGCTGGTGGTCGAACTCCACCCGGTGGAACGTCGGGATCGCCTGCGGGCCGTCGGGGCTGGTGGTGATCGACCTCGACACCCGCACCGAACCCCTGCCCGACTGGGACGGAGCCACCACCGGCCGGGAAGTCCTCGACCAGCTCGCCGCCCAGCACGGCGAGACCTTGCCCGACACCTACTCCGTGCGAACGCCGACCGACGGAGAGCACGCCTACTACCGGATGCCAGACGGGCTGGAGCTGCGCAACACCCAGGGAGGGCATGGGCACAGCCTCGGCCCGCTCGTAGATACACGGGCGATCGGCGGGTTCGTCGTCGGTGCCGGGAGCATCCGCCCCGAGGGCGCCTACCTGGTCGCCGAGCACGGCCAGATCGCAGAACTCCCGACGTGGCTGGCCACCCTGCTCACCCCGCCGCCGGCGCCGCGCCCGCAGGGACCGCCGACGAAGGGGCTGTCGACCACGCGGGCGAACGCCTACATCGCCGCGATCCAGGCCGACGAACTGGACAAGGTCGAACACGCCGCGGAAGGCCGGCGGCAGGTCACCCTGCTCAATGCCGCCCGGGTCTTCGGCCAGCTCGTCGGTGGCGGGGAGCTCGACGCCGACAACGCCTACGCGGTCCTGCTCGACGCCGCTGCGGCGCACATCGGCGTCGCAGGGTTCACCCGCGCCGAGGCAGAACGGACGGTCACGCGGGGGATGACCTTCGGGATCCGCGCCCCGCGCACCATCGCCCGCGGTCGCGCCACCGACTCCGCCACCGACTCCGCCACCGATGATCAGTAGCTCCGACGACCAGAACAGACCGCGACGCCGACCCTGCCCGGCCTGGGACGCCCGGCTGACGAACTACTGGAGGAACGCCATGTCCAGCACCGAGGAAGCCTACGATCGGCAGCTCGGAACGACTCCGGCCCGTGCTGATGAGTACGACCGCCGCATGGTCGAACTCGGGATGGCCGAATCAGACCAGCACCGGCCGGGCCTGGACCGGTTCTATGGGTACGGGGCGCGTCACGTCTACACCGAGAACGCGGTCCGCTACCTGGGAGAGATGCCCGACGGCTCCTTCGAGACCCCTCACGTCGCCCACGAAGCGTGGGCCGTCGACGAAGCAAGAAAGGATCTGAGGATCGCGACCGGGGAACTTGAACAGGAGCAGGCGGCGGAGGCCGACGGTTCCCTCGTACGCCACAACCCCGATGACGACTGGTCCAAGGAAAGGGCGGCGATCGACGCCGCCCGCGAAGCACTGGCGGCCGCCGAACAGCGCCTGGCCGCCGCGGAACGCGGGGAGCTCACCCCAGCCACACCCGACCTCGCTGAACCGGACTGGACCACCAAGGTCCACCCGGCCTCTCTGGCTGCCTACCACGCAGCCGTCGGTCACCTCGAGTACGAGCGCGACGGCGGCGCACCCCAGCTCTACGAGGAACTCGTCGAGGACTGGGAGGCGCAGCTCAATCGCGAGATCGCCGAGCACGACGGCATCGAACTGGAAGAAGAACCCGGCCTGGAGCCATGAGCGGCCGCAGCACCGAGCCGATCGGGTAAGGAGTGCCCGGATGACCTACGGACGAGGCGCACGACCGTCGGCCTCCCGCCACCGACGCCGCCGGCCAGCGCAGAAGCGCGTGGTCTCGCGCACGCGGGTGCGCCTCGCCGGGCGCGAGGACATGTTGTGGCAGCTACGCCGCGCGGCTGTCGTCGCCGGGGGCCAGGTGCCCCTCGTCCTGGCGGCTGGCGGGCGGGCTGCTTGCGATGCAGTCGGTCTCGGCGTTCCGGCTCGGCCGGGACCGGGTCGGTGGGTGAGCATGCCTGATCACCTCTCTCCGCCGCCGTTCCCGCGCGGGAAGCGGTACCGGAGCACCACGGTCGCGACCAGGCGGGACACCGGGCTGATCCGGCCCGCGACGCGGTGTACCAACCGAGTGACTGGGGGCAGGTCGGCGACCTCGGGTGCCCGCGCGATGGCGATCTCCTCGACCAGCCGCAGGCCGACGCCCCACCGTTCGGGCTCGTACGGGTTGAAGAAGCCCGGATTGACCGCCGCCTCGACGTCGAGGGAGCCGGCGATGCGCAGATGTTTGATCGCCCACACTGCGAGCGGGGTGTAGCCGTTGAAGGCCAGCTCGCCGCACGGGAAGTGCCGCGTGAGCCGGCCCAGCAGCATCACCAGATCGGTCTGGGAGAGGAACGGGACCAGCCCGTCGGCGACGATCACGGCGGGCCGGTCGGACGGGACCTCGTCGAGCCAGCGGTGATCGGTGCGAAGATCGACTCCGACCGGATGCGCGTTCGCCGGTTGCGGGAGGACCTGTTGCCGGAGCGCGACGACCTCCGGGAAGTCGACGTCGTACCAGTCGACGTCCGATGGTGTCCCGATCCGGTGCATCCGGTTGTCGAGGCCGGCGCCGAGATCGAGCACGACCGCCTCCGGTTGGCGGGCGACGAAGCGGCGCACGATCTCGTCAAGCCTCTTCGCTCGAACGGCCAGTTCGAAGACCTTGTTCCTCGGGTCACGGAGGTCGGTGCTCAGGATGCGAAAGACCGAGGGGTCGTACTCGAGCTCGCTGATGGTCCTGTCGGACGTGACATCGCCGAGGAACGGCCGTGGGAGGCGACTGTCGAGGGCCCTGCCGGCCAGCGTCAGGAACAGGCTCTCCTGTGCCGCCGTGAGGTTCGGGTACTTCGTGGTCATCTCGGTCCCTCCGGGTGGGGCGTCCACCGGTACGGCGGGCCGCCAGGGCACAGGCGCTCGAGTTCGTCGACAAGTGGACTCCGGGTGACCTCCGCGCGGATGCGGTCACCGAGTCGGCGGGCGGCGTCGGTGTAGGAGCGGGAGGCGAGCACCTTCTGGACGGCGCCGGCGATCCTCGCCGGCGATGCCGTCCGTCGGACGGCCAGTCCGGCGCCCCGGGCAGTGACCCGGGCGGCGTTGTCCGGTTGGTCGCGGCCGTGCGGGAGCACGACCATCGGGCGACCTGCCACGAGCGCCTTCATCACGGTGCCGTGCCCGCCGTGGGTGACAACAAGGTCGGCACGGTCGATCACTTGTGTGTGCGGCGCCGAGCGGACGATCTCGATGCGAGCGCGTCCGCGCAGGTCGCGGGGATCGAGGCCCGGGCCGGTGGTGACGAGCCCGCGTACCGGCAGGCGGGCCAGCGCGTCGATGACGTTCTGCACACACCGCTGCTGCGCCTGGTACGTCGAGGAGAGGGCCACGAGGATCAGCGGCCCGGTGCCGGCCGGAATCGGCCAGTCGTCGGCGTGGGCCCATACCGGGTCGTCGAGCATCGGCCCCGCGTAGGACGCGGTGGGCGGCAGCTCCGCGGGGAAGTCGAAGCTCCTGCTCGTGAGCACGTGTTGACGGCGGGCGCGGTGCACCTGGTCCCAGATCACCTGCAGGGGCGCGCTCCCGAGGTCCGTCCGCAGCTCGTTTAGACGGGGAACGGTGAAGTGGCTGAGCATTCGGGTCGTCGCCGCGTTGACCGCGCGATCTCGGAATCGTCCGAGTTCGGTGCGGGCAGGGGGCCATCCGGTGCCCGTCGGTGGCAGCCCCGCAGCCGGGAGTGGGTAGATGTTGGGAACCAGCACGTCGAACGGGACGCTGGCTGCTTCGGCCCCGGCCATCGCCCCGAAGGCCACGAACGAGCAGACGACGAGATCGGGACGCTCCGTGTCGACCGCGGCGAGGAGCCGCCGGGCCTGTCCGCGGGCGGGTCCGGCGATCATGTGGTTGGACATTCCGCGGGCCAGCGTCCAGGGATTGCGGGTCTCCCAGTCGCGGTAGGCCGCGGCCGCGGGGGCGCTCCCGGAGGCTGGGCCCGCCGGCTCCCAGGGGACGAACTCGGCGCCGATGGCCCGGATCTCGTTCTCCATCGACGTCTCGGCGAGCACGCGGACCCGATGTCCCCGATCGACGAGTCGTCGAGCGACACCGACCTCCGGCGGCACGGTGCCACCGCCGTCGGTCAGGGCGAACAGATAGTGGCTCACGTGGCTGTCCGGTCCCGGCCCGCTGCGATCCCGTCCACATCGATGCGGACCGTCAGCAGATCTGTTCCCAGTGCGCGGACGAGGGCGCTGTTGTGGGCTGGGAGTTTCCGCAGTCGGGCTTCGGCGTCGTCGGCGTCGAGCAGGTGCGCGGTAGCGGTATGCCAGCGGCCGTTGAGCTGGATGCGCACCCGAGGGTCGCTGTCGATGTTGCGCACGTAGTGGGAGTGCCGGCCGTGGTTGCTGACGAGCCAGAAGCTGCCATCGATGAGCCGTCCGCCGACCGGCGTGCGCCGCGCCAGGCCCGAGCTGCGGCCGGTCGTCTCCAGGACTGCGTGGCCGGGAATGAAGCCGGCCGTCCGTCGCATCGTCGGATTCGCGACGTAGCGGTGGAACCTGTTGACCCAACGGCGCTTCCGTGCGGCCGCGGTGTCGTCGCGCACGATCGCTTTCCGGGTGGTCATCGGTGTCCACCGCCGGGTGCCGAGGAAGCACCGGACCGGCGTGTTTTGCTCCGGTTCGGCCACAGGTCGGCGAGCCGGCGGGTGAGCCGGTCCGGATCGGTGCCGCGCCACAGCAGGTGGCCGTCCGGGCGGACGAGCAGCGCGTCACCGCCGGTGTGCTGCGGGTCGGTCACCGTACGGACCTGCCCGGGCAGCGCGTCGCGGACCGCGGCAGTGAGCCGTGCGTCGGTGCGGCCGGTCAGCAGCACCCAGTCCGGACCGAGTTCGCGGGTCAGCGTGCTGGGCGTGCCGTCGGAGAGCCGTACCGCCCGGTCGGGGACCCGGTCGCCGGGACGTGGCGCTCGGCCACGGCCGCCCAGCGGTCCTCGCCGGTAGCTCACCCCCAGCTGGGAGGCGGCCCGGGTGGCCTGGCGCTGCACCGCGGGGAGGTTGAGGATCCGGACCAGGACGTGGTCGCGCAGCAACCGGGCCAGCCGGCCCTCGGCCACCAGCGCTCGGGTGTTCGTCGTGGTGCGCTGCAGCACCTCGGTGGCGACCGGGCGCCGTTCGGCGGTGTAGGTGTCGAGCAGCTCCACCCCGGCCTCGCCGCGTACGACGAGCGCGAGCTTCCAGGCGAGGTTCTCGGCATCGCCGATACCGGTGTTCATCCCCTGCCCGCCGAACGGGGAGTGGATGTGCGCGGCGTCGCCGGCGAGCAGGACCCGTCCGCGGCGGTAGTCGTCGGCCAGCCGGCGGTGGATGCGGAACACCGAGGTCCAGACGGCGTCGTGGATGCGCGCCCCGGTGATCTCCGCCCGGACCGGGAGCAGCTTGGTGAACGCCCGGACGATCTCGTCGCCGGGCAGGTGCCGGCCGTCGTCGTCGACGTTGGCCATGAGCCGCCACAGGTTCCCGGTGGCGTCCGGCATCGGCATCGCCATGAGGATCCCGTCGCGGTGGTACCAGCCCGCGGAGTGCTCCCGGCCGGCGAGCCCATCGGCGTGCACGTCGGCGAGCAGGAAGCGCTCCACGACGGGGACGCCGGGGAAGCCGATCCCGGCCAGCTCCCGCACCCGGCTGTGCGCGCCGTCACAGCCGACCAGCCAGGACGCCCGTACCTGCGCGCCGCCGGTGACGCGGACGGTGACGCCGTCGGCGTCCTGGGCGAGGCTCTCGACACCGTGGCCCCACTTGATCTCGACCCCCAGCTCGGTGAGCCGGTCGCGGAGTTGCTGCTCGACCGCGGCTTGGGAGACGAACAGCGCCTGGACGGTCTCGCGCTCGTCGGGGGCAAAGGTCATCGTGGTGAGGTGGCGTCCGCGGACGTGCATGCGGATCCCGATCGGGGCGACGGCCCGGTCCGGGAGGTCGCCGAGGGCGTCGAGGCGGGCGAGGACCTCGGCGCCGCGGGCGTGCAGGATGTTCGCCCGTGACGTGGTGGCCGGGCCGTCGGCGCGGTCGAGCACCCGCACCCGGGCCCCGGCCGCGGCGAGCCCGCAGGCGAGCGCGAGCCCAGTGGGCCCGACACCGGCGACGATCACGTCGGCCGCGGTGTCGCGGAACGAGGGGGTCACGCCGGCACCGCCTCGACGTCGCGCAGTGCGGCCAGCACCGCTGCGTGCAGGGTGGTCTTGATCGTGCCCAGGGCCGGTCCGGCCTTCGCGGCGTGCCGGGCGGCGAGAGCGACGGCGCGGTCGCGCACGGCCCGATGGGCGTCAGCAGTGTCGTCGGCGGTGTCGTCGACGATGCCGGCGGCGCGGGCGTCCCGTCCGCCGTAACGGTGCGCGGTCACCATCGCCTCGTGTGCCCGGGCCGGCCCGAGCCGGGCGGTGATCAGTGCGGACATTCCGGGGCTGAACGGGAGCCCGAGGTCGGCTTCGGGCAGGCACCAGAAGCCGCGGTCGGCGCGCATGACCCGCAGGTCGTGGGCGAGGGTCAGCATGGCGCCGGCGGCGAAGGCGTGTCCGCCGATCGCGGCGACGGTGACCATCGGCAGGGCCAGCAGCCGGGCGAACAGGGCGTGGACCTCGGCGAGATTGTCCGCGGCGCGCTGTCCGGCGGTCCACATCCAGTCGAGGTCGAGGCCGTTGCAGAAGAACTTCCCGGTCGCGGTGGTGACCAGGGCCCGTGGGCCGTCGCCGGTGCTCACCTGGTCGAGCAGGTCGTTCACCGACGCGAGCAGGTCGGGATGGAATCGGTTCTCGGTGTCGCCGAGATCGAGCACGGCGACGGCGCCGTCGGGGCCGTCGTGGGTCAGGGAGGGCATGCGCTACTCCTGGCAGGATGCGGTGAAGTCGAGGACGCGGGCGTTGACGAGGTCGGCGCGCTGTCCGGACAGGGAGTGCCCGACACCGGGGACGACCTCGACCCGGACGTCGGGCAGCAGGGCGCGGGCCCGCTCGGCGGTGCGGAGCGCGTCGTGGGTACGGCTCTCGGCACCGATCAGCAGCAGCGTCGGCGTGGTGAGCCCGCGCAGCTGGTCGTCGGACAGCAGGCCGGGCGGCGGGAGCCTGGTGCGGTGCCCGGCGGCGACAGCGGTGCTGACGTGGCCGGTCGGGGTGTCCAGCGAGCCGCCACCGATGATCCAGCGCAGCGCCCGGCGGCGCAGCCACTCCGGCGCGGCGCGCGAGGCGCCGAGCGCGACCGGCAGGAACGTCACCGGGAACCGGGACACCACCTGGGCGGGTTCGATGAGAGTCAGCGATGCGAGCCGGTCCGGGTCGTGCACGGCGAGGTTCGCGGCCAGCCACGCCCCGTAGGAGACCCCGACCAGGTGCGCAGGCCCGGGCTCGAGGCCGTCGAGGGTGTCGGCCAGCCAGGCGGCCTGATCGTCGGCGGTCCGGATCGGACGGTCCTGGGTGCTCGGTCCGGCGTCGCCGAGGGGTTCGACGGCGAGCACGGTGCGGTGCTGCGACCACACCGGGATGTTGGGCAGCCACAGCGCCGTCGTCGCGCCGTTGCCGGGGAGCAGGACCAGTGGGCTCCCGGGTCCGTCGCCGAACCGGTAGACCCGGACCGTGCCGTGGCGGGTCGCGACGTCGTGCTCGGCGTCCGGCTCGGGCAGGTGGCTCAGCGCGGCGTGGTAGGCGCGGTGGAAGCGGTCCCGAGCCGTGTCGGAGACGAACGCGCTGGTCATCGGGGCATCCTTCCCGCAAGCAGGCGCCACAGTGGCCGCTGCAGGACCTCCGGGAGTCCGTGCTGGACGTAGTCGTAGTCGTACTCGACGTTGATCCGGGCCAGCCGGCGCAGCGGCGGGAACCGGCCCGCGGCGGCGAGCGCGCGGAACTGCGGTTCGAGCGGACCGGCCGGGGTCTCGACCATGCGGATCCGGGTCGGCCGGTCGGTGGGGTTGGAGAAGGCGTGCACCGTGCCCGGTGGCACGGTCACCGTCTCTCCCGGGCCGAGCACACGACGGTCCCGGCCGAGGCGGACCCGCAGCTCGCCGTCGAGCACGGTGAACGCCTCGGTTCCCCGGCGGTGCCGGTGCGCGGGCGGGCCGGACAGCCCCGGCGGCAGCACCGCCTCGATCTCGAACGCGGCGCCGCCGGTGTTCGCGCTGTTGCGCAGCACGGTCACCGTCTCACCGCTGGGCAGCCGGATGCGGTCGATGCTCACGAGCGCACCTCCGGTGACAGCGGCGCGGGGCCGGCACCCCAGCGGGCCAGTGCGGTCCCGAGCCCGGCCGGGTCGTCGCCGGCCCAGCCGACGTAGCCGTCCGGGCGGACCAGGCGGTACGGCCCGTCCGCGGTCTCCAGGAGCACCGGTCCGTTCCATAGCGGCCGGCCTCCGGGACCGGTGAGCACGAACCGGCCACCGCGCAGCGCCTCGTACAGCCGGGCTCCGCCCGGACCGGTGAGGTCGGGCATGCGGGTGCCGACCAGCGGGTGGTCACCGGACGAGCGCGGGTAGGCGAAACCGATGCCGGTGAGCAGCCCGCGCACCCGGCGCCCGGCCGGGGGCAGGGCGAGCACCGTGCGGGCGAGGCGGTTGCGTGCGTCGCGGGCGAGTGCGGAGCGCAGCAACGCGGCCCGGATCAGCCCGCCGGAGAGTCGCAGTACAGTCGCGCCCACCGGGCGGCGCTCGGCGTCGTAGGTGTCGAGCAGGGTGTCCCCGGCCCGCCCGCCGAGCACGGCGGCGAGCTTCCAGCCCAGATTGGCGGCGTCCTGCAGGCCGGTGTTCATGCCCTGCCCGCCGGCGGGGGAGTGCACGTGCGCGGCGTCGCCGGCGAGCAGCACCCGACCCGTCCGGTAGGCGGTGACCTGGCGTTCCTCGCTGTGGAAGCGGGAGATCCAGCGGGGATCGTGCATGCCGAAGTCGGTGCCGAACACCCGGCGGGCGACCTCGGCGATCTCGGCGAGCCGCACCGGGGCGTCGTCGGCGAGCTCGGAACCGGACCGGCGGGCGATCACCCGGTACCAGCCGTCGCCGTAGGGGACGACGAAGCAGAAACCGTGCTTGTTGCCGTCGACGGTGAGCACGTCCGGCGGCGGATCGGTCATCCGGACGTCGGCCAGCATCAGCGAGCGCACCACCGACTCGCCGGGGAAGTCGAGACCGAGCTCGGTGCGGACGGTGCTGTGGTGGCCGTCGGCGCCCACGACGTAGCCGGCGTCGAACGAGCCGGAGCTGCCGTCGTCGGCGGTCCAGCCCACGGTGACGGTGTCGCCGTCGTCCCGGACGGTGTCCGCGCGCACCCCGCGGCGGATCGCGGCCCCGGCCGCCTCCGCGCGGGCCAGCAGGGCTCGCTCGACCTGGTACTGCGGGGTGACCAGCAGGAACGGGAACCGGCTGGGCAGCTCGGACAGGTCCACCGAGACCGAGCCGAACAGCCGAAACTCGTCGACCTTGGTGCCGGTGGCGACCAGGTCGTCGGCGAGCCCCCGGGCGTCGAGCTGTTCGAGGGTGCGGGCGTGCACGGCGAACGCCCGGGTCAGCGGCGACTCCTCACGCCGGCGTTCCAGCACGGTGACCTCGACGCCGTCGGCGGCGAGGTCACCGGCGAGCAGCAACGCGGTCGGGCCGGCCCCGACCACGACGACGCCGGTCATCGGGGCACCTCCGCCGAGTAGCGGATGCGAATAGTTGGCATGAGGACTCCCCGGGGTTCAGGGCGCGAGATCTCGCGCCGGGGCACTTGACGGGTGTTCTTCTCTCGGGGGCAGCGCCATCTCGGTGAAAGCGGCCATCGCCGCGTCGGCGCCGGCCATGTCGCCGGTGATCAGGGCGTCGTGCAACAGTCCGCGGGCGACGCCGAGGCTGAGCCGGGCTCGGGCCAGCGCCGTCGGGCGATCCACGCCCGCCCGGGTGAAGACGTCAGCGATCGGGTCGAGCCACGGGTCGACGACAGTGTGGCGTAGCCGGTCCGCGTGCGGGCGGCCCTGCATGGCGTGCGCGGAGAGCTCAAAGAACAGCGGCCCGTACCGGTGAGCCGCGGCGGCAACCGTCGCCCAGAACGTTGTGATGATCTCGCGCGGGTCGGTCCCGGCGTCCGCGGTGAGCGTCGCGAGCGTCTCCCTCTGACCTGCTTCCACGGCCTCTCTCACCTGGACGAGCAGGCCCTCCCTCGATCCGAAGTGGTAGATCAGCATGCGATGGCTGGTGCCGATCGCTGCCGCGATGGCCCGCAGGCTGTGGTTCCCGATCCCGTGTTCAGCGAAGTGCTCGACGGCCGCCTGCAGCAGCTGATCCCGCGAGGACGTGCTCATCGGTTCCGGCATGTACCAGATGGTACGGGATAGGCGTACCATCTGGTACATGTTTCTAGGAAGTGTGATGGGACTGTCCGTCGAACGTGCAGTGCACGCGCGGATCGACCGGGTGTGGGCGGTGCTCACCGACCCCCCGGACTGGCCGCGGTGGACCGAGTCGATGAGCGAGGTCCGGTTGCTCGACGGCGGCCTGGCGCCCGGGAGCCGGGTGCGGATCGTCCAGCCACGACTGCCCCCGATGATCTGGACGGTGACCGAGCTCGTCCCGGAGCGGGAGCTCACTTGGGTCACCTCGGCGGCGGGTGTGATCACGACCGGCAGCCACTCGCTGCGGCCCGGCGCTGGCGGGACCACCCACCTGCGGCTCGGCCTCGACCACCGGGGTGTGCTCGCGCCGCTCGTACGCGGACTGCTCGGGCCGCGTACCCGCCGCTACGTCGAGCTGGAGGCCGACGGGCTCCGGCGAGCAGCCGAGGACGAATGACGTTCGGACGCTCCGAGGACGGAGCCGAAGCTCTCGGTGCAGCGCCGGCCCGGCTCGGTGCGGAGACGACGGGCTGCGGCACGAAGGAGGACTCGGGATGACCGACTACCTGTTCGCCCTCACCGACGGCGGCGGCACCGTGCCACCCGAGCTTGGGGTGGCGCGCCGACTGGTCCTCCGAGGCCACCGGGTGCGGGTACTCGCCGACACGTCGATGGCCCGTGGCGTCCGAGCGATCGGTGCCAGCTTCCTACCCTGATGGTGTCGTCGGTCGTTCCCGCGCTCGCGGGGGTGGTCCCCTGACGCGGTCGCTGGGGGGCAGCCGACTACACGAGTAATGGACCCGTGATCGTGCAGGCCCCGAGCCGTCAGCGTCGCGGACGGCAGTCCGGGCACACCGGCCCGTCGAGTCGCCACCCCGCCGCGGTGAGCCAGCGCTGCGCGGCTGCGGGCAGTGCGTCGTCGGGGTCGGCGGCGAGGTTCCCGACCAGCAGGGGGCCGTCGCCGCAGAGCAGGCAGGTCAGGTCGGTGATCGGCCCGGCGGGCGGGCAGGCCCGGCTGCGCCGTCGAGATCGGTCAGCGGCGCGGTCGGCAGTCGGGGCACACCGGCCCGTCCAGGCGCCAGCCCGCTGCAGCGAGCCAGTCCCGCGCGGCCGCGGGCAGCACGTCATCAGGCTCGGAAGGATCGGCTGCGAGATCGCCGACCAGCAGAGGTCCATCACCGCAGCGCAGACAAGTCAGGTCGGTGATCGGCCCGACCGGCGGGCACGCTCGGCAGTAGCGGGCGGTGGTCGGGCCGTCGGGGCCGGGGATCAGCCACACCGCGCTCATCAGGATCTGCTGCAGCGGGTCGGCCGCGGCCTGCCCGCACCGGTCGCAGCACAGCGACGGCCCGGCCCCCGGGGCGAGCGGCCCGGTCGCCATCACTGGCCGCGGGGCGCCGGTGGGCCCCAGGTGTGGGGGAGGACCGGCCTGATGAGCAGGGGCGGGGGATCCGGGTCCGGTGGGGAAGGCGGAGTTCACGGGGGCCTCACTCCTGAGCATCGGGGGCGACAGGTCGGGTCTCGTCGGCAGGTGCGGTGACGGGCGTGGTGGCGGTGGGGCCAGGCCGGCGCTGCGCCGCCCGGGGGCGGGCCTTACGTCCGCTCGCGGCTCGACCGGGCCCGGGCTCGGGGCCGGTGTCGGTCGCGAGGTCGGTGTCGGGTTCCGGGGTCCGGCCTGCGATCTGTCCGCGCAGTCGGGTGAGGTCGGTGCGCAGCTCGGCGAGCTGGGCGTTGTGGCGGGTCTCGGCGTCGGCGAGGCGCTGTTCGCCGTAGGCGCGTTCGCGGTCGACGTCGTGGGCGAGCTGTTCACGAAGGGCGGCCAGGCTGCTCTCCGCCGCGGCGCGTGCGGCCCGGTGCTCGACGGCCTGTTCGCGGACATCGTGCAGCTCGTCGGCCAACCGGGCGCGCTCGGTCTCGGTCCGGTCGAGGTCACGGCGGGCCGCGCCCAGGTTCGCGGCCGCGGTGTCGCGTTCGCCGACCAGTAGCTCCACCTGCCGGCGGGCGTCGGCGAGCTCGGTCTCGACGCGGGTGTGCTCGCGGGTCAGGGCCTGCAGCTCGGTGGTGGCCCGTGCGGACTCCGCGGTCGCGGTGTCGCGGGCGGCGATCGCGGAGTCACGTGCGGCGGTGAGCGTGTCCCGCTCGGCGAGGGCTGCGGCCAGCTCGGTGTCGCGCTGCTCGAGCTCGGCGCGGAGCTGCGCGATCTCGCCCTCGAGGACGTCGCGTGCGGCGATCGCGGTGTCACGGGCGAGTTCGGCGTCGGCGCGGGCCTCGGCGGCCTCGATGGCGTCGGCATCGGACGCGGCCGCGGAGCGTCGCGCGGCCTCGGCGTCGGCGCGGGCGGCGCGGG
>NZ_JAMXSG010000449.1:0-2614 GCF_024124365.1 Pseudonocardia sp. McavD-2-B | reverse complement strand
GCCGACGGAGCGGCGGAGGCGTCGGGCGCGGTGGGCGCAGCGGGCGAGGGTGCGGTGGGTGCGGACGGGGCCGCCGCGTCGCAGGCCGGGACGTCGCCCGGCAACCCGGTGAACGCCGTCGCCGGCAGGTACTGGCCGTCGCCGATCCGGACGAACGCGCCGGAGGTGCACTGCACCGGCACCTCGGTGGCGTCGACGGCGATCCCGACCGACTCCGCGCCGGCCTCGGGCCGGGCGAGGATCGGGATGTCCGGGGTGCCCTCGGTGCGGATCGCGGACAGCCGCTGCGACCCGGTCCACAGGTAGTCGACCTGGACCTGCGAGTTGTCCTTCAGGCCGAGGACGTCCCAGAAGATGCCGTCGCCCAGGTCGATGCCCGCCGGGTTGGCGACCCGGCGCCCGAACTGGTCCTTGCCGCCGTTGTGCCCGTTGCGTGCGGCCGCGGCCTGCGGCACGCCCTGGGGCAGGTCCTTCCACATCTCCCGCTGGTTCGACGGGTTCCAGTAGTCGTCCTTGGTGTTCCACGGGCCGATGTCCCAGACCGGGGCGATCGCGCAGCGTCCGTTGGGGGCGCAGACCTTGACCGAGTAGTCGGTCTTGCCGTTGGCCGAGAGCGCCCGGCGCGAGGGCAGCGCGACGAAGCGGTCCCGGTTGACGATCTTGTGGCCGTTCGCGGTGGTGCCGCCGACGAGCCCCTCGCGGGTGGCGAACACCGAGTAGCTGCGCGGAGCGGCCTCGGTGACCGGCTCGCTCTCGGCGCCGGAGCCGTGCGTCGCGGTGAGGGTGAGCTCCCGGACGGTCGGGTCGGCCGCGCCGGTGGCGGTGAGGATCAGGCGTCCCTGCACCTCGGTGACGGCCTCCGGCAGCTCGGTGCGGGAGTCCTGGGCGGGGATCCACTCGGTCCAGCCGCCGCCCGCCCGCTTCCCGCGGACGTCGACCGACGCCGTCGAGCCGGGCGGGGTGTCCGCGACGAGCCGGGAGTCGATCTCCCGGGTCGGGGTGTCCAGGGTGCGCGGCGCGAGGGTCAGCAGCCCGGTCGGGACCACCTCGGCCGGGTCGGCGGAGGACTCCGTGGCCCCCTCGTCGGCCGGGGCCCCGAAGGCCGTCGACCGGTCGAACCGGGCCCCGTCGGGCGAGACGACGACACCGTTGCCGCTGCCCTCGCTCAGCTCCGGCTGCCACGTCGTGCCCGGCTCGTCGGCCATCGCCGGGACCGTGGCGGCGGCACAGAGCGCGCCGGTCGCGGCGAGCAGACCGATGGCCCGCAGCCCGGCCCGCGTGATGCTGCGCATGGACAACCCCCGCTGATCGCTGTGACTCGTGTGACGACGGGGAGCCCTGTGATGGGTGAGGGCTCTGTGCCGCCAGTGGTCGAAGCACACTCGATCTCCGGGGCGGGCGCAACGCACGCTGCGTGAACCAACTCCAAGGTGTGTACACGGATCGGGTGGTGGAGACCGTGACGCAACGCCGTGATCCGACTGCCCACCGTGACCGACAACTCCGCTGGGTGAGCGGTCAGGTGCGGCGCGCCCCCGCCAGGATCTCCGCGACGGCGGTGCGGTCGGGCTTGCCGATCCCGCGCTCGGGCACGGTGTCGGCCCGCAGCAGCAGCCGCGGCACGGCGGCCCGGCCGCACGCCGCGCGGACCGCGGCACACAGAGCGTGATCGTCCGGCGCGGCCCCGGAGGACACCACGAGCGCGGCCACGATCTGGCCCCACTCGTCGTCGGGGAGGCCGACGACGCACGCCGCGCGGACGCCGTCGACCGCCAGGAGCGCCCGCTCCACCGCGGCCGGCGCGACCTTCTCGCCCCCGGTGTTGACGACGTCGTCGACCCGGCCCAGGACGGTCAGCGTCCCGTCCGGTGCGAGCGCGCCGAGGTCCCCGGTCCGGAACCGGCGGACGTCCCCGTCGGACACGAAGGCCTCCGCGGTCGCCTCCGGCGCCCCCAGGTACCCGCCGGCGACGACCGGGCCGCCGAGCACCACCCGTCCGTCGGCCGGGTCGAGGGTGACCTCGACGCCGTCGAGCGGGACCCCGTCGTAGACGCAGCCGCCGCAGGTCTCGCTCATCCCGTAGGTGGTGACCACCCGGATCCCCTCGGCGAGCGCGCGCCCGCGCAGCCGCGGGTCCAGCGCGGCCCCGCCGACGAGCACGGCGTCGTACCCGGCCAGGGCGTACAGCGGGGCACCGCCGTGGTCGAGGATCCGCGCCAGCTGGGTCGGGACGAGGCTGGTGTAGCGGCGGGTGCCGTGCGCCATCCGGCCGGTGGCGCGGGCCAGGCCGTCGGGCCGGAAGCCGTCGCGGACGTCCTGGACCACGCAGGCCGTGTCCGCGAGCAGGGCACGCAGCACCACCTGGACCCCGGCGACGTGCTCGGCGGGCAGCGTGAGCAGCCATGACCCCGGGCCGCCGAGGCGGGCGTGCGTCGCCGTGGCCGAGGCCCGCAGCGCGTCCGCGGTGAGCGCGACGTACTTGGGCTCCCCGGTCGACCCCGAGGTGGCGACGACGGCGGCGAGCCCGTATGGCAGCTCCCCGGCCGCGGCGGCCCGCGCCACCGGCCCGGGCAGCGGATCCGGTCCGGCGGTGTCCGGCCCGGCGTCCCCCGGC
>NZ_JAMXSG010000448.1:0-2619 GCF_024124365.1 Pseudonocardia sp. McavD-2-B | reverse complement strand
CCCGGACGGCTCGACCTCGACGAACTCGGCGACGGCGCCGAGCACCCCGTCGTCGCCGGAGTCGAGCAGGGCGCCGGTGCCGTCACGGCGGACCAGGCCGACCTGTAGGGCGTCGACCCGGGCGCGCCAGTGCGCGCGGCGCTGCTCGGCGTCGCGTTCGGCGGCGCCCAGCTCGGCGACCCGCTCGGCCGCGCTGCGGTGCGCGGCCTCGGCCTGCTCGACCCGGGCGGCGAGCGCGTCGGCGTCCGCGTCGTCCCCGGACACGCCGAGGGACTCCCGCGCGGTCTCCAGCTCGGCCTCGGCCTCGGCGGTGCGGGCGCCCGCCTCGGCGAGCGCCTCGGACAGCCGCTCGATCTCCTCCGCGGTCGCGGCGACGCCGGAGCGCAGCGCGTCGGCCTTCCCGGCGAGGGTGGCGATCCCGGCACGGCGGTCGGCGATGGCGCGCACGGCGGCCAGGTGCTCGCGCTCGGCGGCGGCGAGGGTCCGCTCGCGCTCGGCCTTCTCGGTGACGGCCTCGTCGAGCAGGCGCCGGGCGTCGGCGACGGCGGCGACCAGCTCGTCCTCCTGCTCGGCGACCGCGTCGGCCTCGGCCTCGGTCTCGTCCGGGTCGCGGCCGGGGGTGCGCCCCGCCTCGGCCGAGGAGGCGAGGTGGCGGACGCGTTCCTCGGCGAGGCGCACGGTGCCGCGCAGCCGCTCGGCCAGCGCGGAGAGCTGGTACCAGGTGTCCTGGGCGACCTGCAGCCGCGGCGCGTCCGCGGCGAGCGCGGTCTCCAGCTCGTCCTGGCGCTCGCGGGCGACGTCGAGCTGCTCCTCGACCTCGGCGCGGCGGCGCCGCGCCTGCTCCTGGGACGCCTCCTCACGCCGGGTCTCCTCGGACAGGGTCACGTAGTCGTCGGCGGCGAGGCGGAGCCGGGCGTCGCGCAGCTCGGTCTGCACGGCCTGGGCGCGGCGGGCGATCTCGGCCTGGCGGCCCAGCGGCTTGAGCTGGCGGCGCAGCTCGGCGGTGAGGTCGGTGAGCCGGGTGAGGTTGGCCTGCATCGCGTCGAGCTTGCGGAGCGCCTTCTCCTTGCGCTTGCGGTGCTTGAGGACCCCGGCGGCCTCCTCGATGTAGGAGCGGCGGTCCTCCGGCTTGGACTGCAGCACCCCGTCGAGCTGGCCCTGCCCGACGATGACGTGCATCTCCCGGCCGATGCCCGAGTCGCTGAGCAGCTCCTGCACGTCGAGCAGCCGGGCGCGGGAGCCGTTGATCTCGTACTCGCCGGCGCCGTCGCGGAACATCCGGCGGGTCACCGAGACCTCGGAGTAGTCGATCGGCAGGGCGCCGTCGGAGTTGTCGATGGTGAGGGTGACCTCGGCGCGGCCCAGCGCCGCCCGGCCGGACGTGCCGGCGAAGATCACGTCCTCCATCTTGCCGCCGCGCAGCGCCTTGGCGCCCTGCTCGCCGAGCACCCAGCTGATCGCGTCGACGACATTGGACTTGCCCGAGCCGTTCGGCCCGACGACGCAGGTGATCCCGGGCTCCAGGCGCAGCGTGGTGGCCGAGGCGAAGGACTTGAAGCCCTTCATCGTCAGCGTCTTGAGGTGCACGGGCGGGGATCTCCAGGGGCGCGGGGGCGACCAGGGTAGCCGGGCGGGCCGCCGTGCCCGACGGCCCGCCCGCGCACCCTCAGCCGGTGGGGGCGGAGGCGTTGACCAGCCAGCGGACGCCGAAGCGGTCGGTGAGCTGGCCGAACTCGTCGCCCCACATCTGCTTCTCCATCGCGACGTCGACGACGCCGCCCTCGGCGAGCCCGGCGAAGAAGCCACGCAGCTTCTCCGGGTCGTCGCCGGACAGGCTGACCGAGATGCCCGACGGGGCTCCGGTGGGGTGCCGCGGGTCGCCGTCGGAGGCCATGAGCGCGAAGCCGTCGGGGGTGCCGAGGTAGGCGTGCATGACGCCGTCCGGCGGCGGGACGGGGCCCTCGGCGCCCATGTCACCGAAAGTCATGATCTGCAGCTCGCCGCCCAGCACGGAGCGGTAGAACTCCATCGCCTCCCGCGCACGGTGGTCGAAGTGCAGGTACGGGGTCATCTGGACGGGCATCGGGACCTCCGGGGTCGGTGTGGGCACAGGTGTAGACCCCCGCACCGACAGAACTGAGCGGTCAGGCCTCGATGAACCCGGAGAATGCTCCGGACGGCTCAGCCCACTGCTCCGACACCGACGTCACCCGCCCCGGGGTGTCCCCGCCGCGCAGCAGCTCCAGCAGACGGTCGCAGGCGGCGCGGTCACCCTCCGCGGTCACCGCGACCCGGCCGTCGGACAGGTTGCGGGCCTGGCCGACGAGGCCGAGCTCGAGCGCCCGCGACCGCGTCCACCAGCGGAAACCGACGCCCTGCACCTGCCCCTGGACCCATGCGATCAGCCGAACGGTCGAATCCGTGTTGCCACTCACAGTGCTGGTACGTTACGCGGCCGTGACCCGACGACGCACACCGCGCGCCGCGAGCGCCGTGCTCGGCGGGGTGGGGGCCGGCGCCGTGCTGGCCATGGCCGCCCCGCTCGCCGCACCGGCGCTCACGGCAGTGGGCTCGCCCGACGCCGAACGGCCCGGTGGACCGGTCTCCGACACCCAGCCG
>NZ_JAMXSG010000447.1:0-2621 GCF_024124365.1 Pseudonocardia sp. McavD-2-B | reverse complement strand
ACCCCGGCGGTGGGCTCGAGCACCGTCACCCGCACCCGGTCCGCGGCCGGGTGCGTCGCGGCGGCGGCCCGGGCGAGCGCGGCGGTGGCGTCGGAGCAGCGGTCGGCGACCACGCACAGCGCCCGCGCGGTGAGCCCGGGCGCGTGGTCGAGGGCGGTCAGCACGGACCGGACGCAGGCGGTGATGGTGCCCTCCTCGTCGTGGGCGGGGACGAGCACGCCCGCGGCGGACGGTGCGGCACCCGGCCGCATGGTCCGGCTCACCGGCGCCGGACCACGTGCAGGAGGAACTGCTCGTCGGTGTGCTCGACGAGGGTGTCGAAGCGGTCGTCGGCCACCACCCGCGCGTGCACGGTGGCGGCGTCGGCGGGCGCCTCGGCGGGCCACTGCCGCCAGTGCACCAGCACCAGGTCGCCGCCCGGCACCAGCGCGCCCGCGATGCGGTCGAGCACGGCGCCCACCCGCGCGGCGGGCAGGTAGTAGAGGAACTCGGCGAGGACCACGAGGTCGACGCCGCCGGGGACCGCCCGGTCGTCGTCGACGTCGGCCGCCACGACCTCGACGCCCGGAATCCCGCCGAGGGCGCCGGTGGTGGCGGCGACGGCCTCGTCGACCACGTCGGAGGCCACCACCCGGTCGCAGCGCGCCGCCAGGTCACGGGTCAGCTCGCCGAGCCCGCAGGCCGGCTCGGCCGCCAGCGCGTAGCGCTCCCGCGGCAGGCAGGCCAGCAGCACGTCACGCTTGCGCCGCTCGTAGAACGACGTGCGCACGGCCCAGGGGTCGGCGTTGTCGCGGTAGAGCCCGGCGAACAGCTCCGGCGGCGCCCCCGAGGGCGGCGGCTCCCGGAAGTAGACCTCGTGACCGCCGTGGAAGTGGGCGAGCGTCGCCGGGGACAGCACCGCGCGGGTCCCGCCGCGTGGCACCGCGGACTGCGACGCGTGTGCGGCGATCGCGCGGCGCTTGGCGTCCCGGTCGTCGGCGGACAGCGTCAGCCGGTGGGCGTGGTCCCACGGCACGCCGGGATCGGTCGGCGCGATCCGGGTGCGGGCCCAGATCGGGAACCCGAAACCGTGCGCGGTCACCGGGGCCGCCGCCGGGCAGGCCCGGCCGACCGCGGCGTGGTCGGGGTGCGGGTCGCCGCGCCACGGGCTCGCCCACGCGTCGGCATCGGCGAGCAGCCCGGTCAGGGGGCCGACGAGCTGGTCCTCGCGCAGCGCCGAGTCGGGCAGCCCGAGCCGGTGCACCGTCGCGGGCACGCCCAGCTCGGCCAGCGCCGCGTCGAGTTCGGCGCGGCGGGTGCGGGCCAGCCCGGCCCGGTCGATCGACCCGACCTCGGGCAGGGCGGCCTCCCCGTCGCTGGCCAGGACGACCTCGACGGTGCCGCCTGCGGCGACGACCCCGCGCATGAGCCCGGCCGCGCCGAGGGTCTCGTCGTCGGGGTGGGCGCACACCACGACCAGGCGGCCGAACGACGACGGGTCGAGCCCGCGCCGGGCGAGGGTCACGGCCGCGTCCTCCCAGACGTCCGGGGACTGCACGGGCTCCATCAGGTCGCCGGGGTGACCAGGGCGCGCCCGAGGGCGGCGAGGTCGCGTCCGCCGTGGTGCTGGCGCAGGTAGATCTGCAGGTCCGCGAGGCGTGCGGTGAGCAGCGGCGACCCGGCCAGCACGGCGACCCCGGCGATCTCCGGGGCGGCGTCGAGCACGGTCCGGCACGCCCGCTCGACCGTGGCCCGCACGGTGGCCACCGCGTCGTGGTGGGCGGTGGCGGGGTCGGCGTCGATCCGGGCGGCGGTGACGGCGAGCAGGGCGTCCGCGGCGGCGACGGCGGCGTGCACCGCCCCGAGCGCGGCCAGCCGGTGCGGGTCCGGGTCGGCGGTGCGCAGCGGCGCCGCGACGTGGTCGACGATCGCGGCGGCCGCGCCCAGCCACACCGCGGCGACGCCGGCGCCGCCGTGGGCGAACCCGGGGCGGTCGGTGTAGGCATCCGGTCCGCCGACCACGGCCCCGGCCGGCACGGGCACGTCGTGCAGGACGACGTCGTGGGTGTCGCTGGCGGCCATCCCGGCGGCCCGCCAGGCCGTCACCCGTTCCACCTGCGGGTCGCGCAGGTCCAGGTCCACGAGCCGGGTGCGGTCCCCGGCGCCGGCGACGACGAGTGCCCGGTCGAGCAGGTGGGTGCCCGAGCAGAACCGCACGGTGCCCGACAGGCGCAGCCCGCCGTGGCCGCCGTCGAGCCGGGCCCCGCCGCCGGACCGCGACGCCCACACCCCGTAGCCCGCGCCCGGGACGGGGGAGCGGTGGTGGTCGGCGAGGATCGCGACGGCGTCGGCGTGCCCCTCGGCCAGCCGCGCGACCGGCAGGTCGCGTCGTGCGATCCGGGCCAGCCGCGCCCACCGGGTCGCGGTCGCCCCGGAACCGGGCAGCGGGAGGTCGAGCTGACCGGCGGCGACGGCGGCGGCGAGCGTCGCCCCGGCCCCGCCCGGGAACGGCTCGGCGGGGCCTGCGGGTGCGGGCACCGGGTCCAGGACGCCGGTGGCGGGCCCGGATCGGCCACCCCGGTGGTCGGCGCCGGGGACGTCGGGTCGGTGGTCGAGGCTCACGGACTGCCGTATGTCCGGTC
>NZ_JAMXSG010000446.1:0-2642 GCF_024124365.1 Pseudonocardia sp. McavD-2-B | reverse complement strand
GATCACGGCGCCGTCGACGGCGGTGCGCCAGGTGGGGTCGCCGCGGCCGCGGCGCAGCGGGGCGAGGACGCCGTACAGGTCGAGCGGGAACGGCGGCCGCCATTCCCGGTCCACCACCACGGCGGCCGTGTCCACGCCCCCGATGGTCACACGTCGGGCGAGAACCGGACCCCGTGGGGCGGCAGCGTGACGTCCGGCCACACCCGCATGTTGTGCCGCAGCTCGCAGTGCGCGCCGATCACGGCCCGGTCGCCGACCACGGTGTCGCGGACGCTCGCGCCCTCCTCGACGACCGCACCGGCCCCGATCACCGAGTTCTCCACGACCGCGCCCGCCTGCACCATCGCGCCGTCGAACAGCATGGAGCCCTCGACCCGGGCGCCGGAGCCGATCCGGGCGCCGCGGCCGACGGTCGTCCCGCCGAAGACGAACGCGTCGGAGGCCACCTCGGCCCCCTCCAGCACCATCGACTCTCCGGTCGGCCCGGGCAGCGCCGCCGAGGGCGCGACCCCGCGGACCAGGTCCGCCGAGCCGTGCACCAGGTCGCCGGGGGTTCCCATGTCGCGCCAGTAGGCGACGTCGACGTGGCCCTGCACGTGCGCCCCGGAGGCGAGCAGGTCGGGGAACGTCTCACGCTCCACCGACACCGGCCTGCCCTCGGGGATGGTGTCGATGACCTCGCGGCGGAAGACGTAGCACCCGGCGTTGATCTGGTCGGTCGGCGGGTCCTCGGTCTTCTCGAGGAACTCCAGCACCCGGCCGGTCGGATCGGTGGGGACGCAGCCGAAGGCCCGCGGGTTCTGCACCCGCACCAGGTGCAGCGTGACGTCGGCACCGGTGCTGCGGTGGGTGTCGGCGACGGCGGTCAGGTCGGTGCCCGCCAGCACGTCGCCGTTGAAGATCATGACGTGCTCGGCGGAGAGCTTGCCGGCCACGTTGCGGATGCCCCCGCCGGTGCCCAGCGGCTCGGTCTCGGTGACGTAGGTGAGGTCCAGCCCCAGCGACGAGCCGTCGCCGAAGTGCTCCTCGAAGGTCTCGGCCAGGTAGCTCGTCCCCAGCACCGCCCGCCGGATGCCCGCCTCGCGGATCCGCGACAGCAGATGCGCCAGGAACGGCACCCCCGCCGTCGGCAGCATCGGCTTGGGCGCCGACAGGGTCAGTGGCCGCAGCCGGGTGCCCTTGCCCCCGACCAGCACGACCGCCTCGACGTCCTGCAACGCAGGTTCCCCCTCAGGTTCTTTCTTCTCGTTCGCGCTCAGCCGGTCCGCCGCAGCAGACCCGAGCGCACGGCCAGGCCGGCGCGCAGGGCCGCACGCAGCGGCGCGTGCACCGGACCGCGGTGGCGGTCGGCCAGGTAGCGGTAGGCGCTGCGGTGGTGCTCGGCGAGCATCCGTGCCGACACCTCCGGCTTGCCCGTGGACGCTCCGCCCACGTGTACGACATCGGCGCCGGGGACGTACACGTTTCGCCATCCGGCGAGACCGAGCCGCATCCCCAGGTCGACGTCCTCGAAGTACATGAAGTAGCGCGGGTCGAAACCGTCGACGGAGTCGAACGCGGTGCGCCGCAGGAGCAGGCACGACCCGGACAGCCAGCCGGCCGCGCGTTCCGTCAGGTCCTCCCGGCTGCGCCGGTAGGCCGCCGTCCAGGGATTGCCCGGCCAGACCGGGGCCAGCACGGCGTGCGCCGCCCCGGCCGTCAGCGACGGCACCTCGCGCGCCGAGGGGTAGACCTCGCCGGACGGCTCGCGGATCAGCGGGCCGAGCGACCCGGCCCGGGGGTGGCGACGGCCGGCGTCGAGCAGGATGTCCAGCGAACCGGCACCCCACTCCAGGTCCGGGTTGGCGACGACGACCCAGCCGTATCGGTCGGGCAGCGAGGCCACGCCGCGGTTGGCGGCGGCACCGTAGCCGACGTTCTCCCCGATCGGCAGGACCGTCACGTGGTCGCGCTCGCGGACCGCGCGCTCGGGGGCGCCGTCGACGGATCCGTTGTCGGCCAGGACGACCGGCACGTCCGTGCGGGTCGTCGCGCCCCGCAGCGAGTCGAGGAAGGTGTCCAGCAGCGCGCCCGGCGAGTAGGTCACCGTGACGACGGCGACCCCGTCGCCGTAGGACCGTGCGTCGTCGGTCACGTGGCCTCCCCGTCCTTTTCGTCCACCCCGCGCATGTCCCGCAACCTAGTCAGCACGGGCACACCCGCGCCCGGCGGCTCCGTCCGGCACCGCCCGTTCGCGCCCGCGAAGATCACACTCCGTCACCGCGACCATGCTCGCGATACCCTCACTCCAACGTTCGGACCGTCCCCGAGCAGCGACGACACGCCGTACCCGTGTGTCACCCTCAAGTCCCGACCCCCTACGACGACCGGGCGAGCAACCCGACACGCAGGCCTGTACGACCCACCGCCGGGGCCCGGATGCTGCACCCTGGTCCCCGACCGGGGTGTCCGGTCCCAGAGACGCACGAGCCGTGCTCGGGTTCACCGGACTCCCCCGTCCGGGTGAGACGCAGCGGCGCGGACGAGACGGACCCCGAGGGGAGCGAGCATGGGCGAGGGCTACCGGGACCGCTCCCGCCCGTCGGCCGCCGAGCGCGCCGCGGCGCGACGGTCCGGCCGCCCCGCCGCCCCCGGCGACCGGT
>NZ_JAMXSG010000445.1:0-2666 GCF_024124365.1 Pseudonocardia sp. McavD-2-B | reverse complement strand
CCGCGGTCGCGCGGCTGCTCGAGCTGGCCGGCCGTCCCGGCGTCGCCCCCGGCACCGCGGCGGAGCTGCACGATGTCCTGGCGGGACTTGCGACCCGGGAGACACCGGCGAGAGGGTGACGCCCATGACCGCCTCGGAGCCCGTGCCCGACCCGGTGGACGAGATCGACCTGACGCTCCCCAACCCGGCCCGCGTCTACGACTACATGCTCGGCGGCGCCCACAACTTCGCGACCGACCGGGAGTTCGCCGAGCGTGTGCTCGCCGCCCTGCCCGACACCCGGGAGGTCGCGCTCGCCAACCGGGCCTTCCTCGGCCGGGCCGTGCGGGCCTGCCTGGACCGCGGGGTGCGCCAGTTCCTCGACCTCGGGTCCGGCATCCCGACCGCCGAGCCGGTGCACGAGATCGCCCACCGGGCCGACCCCGCGGCGCGCGTGGCCTACGTCGACGTCGAGCCGGTGTCGGTCGCGATGAGCCGCCAGATCCTGACCGGTGTGGACGGTGCCTCGATCACCGCCGCCGACCTCACCGACGCCGGGGCCGTGCTCGCCGCGCCGGGTGTGGCGGACCTGCTCGACCCGGCCGAGCCGGTCGCCGTGCTCGCGGTGTCGGTGCTGCACTTCGTCCGCGACGACGACCTGCTCGGGGCCCTGTTCGACCGCTACGTGACGGCGTTCGGGCCCGGCAGCATGCTCGTCGTGTCGCACGGCAGCACCGACGTCGACGACCCGCACACCGCCGAGCGGATGCGCACCATCGAGCGGTTCACCCGGGACACCGCGCAGCCGGCGCGCTCCCGGGACCGCGCCCTGCTGCGCAGGCTGCTCGTCGACCGGCCCGGACACCGGCTGGAGCTGCTGGAACCGGGCCTGGTCGATGTCAGCGACTGGCGGGCCGAGGACGGGCAGCCACCCGCAGGGATGTACGCGGTCGTCGGGGAGGTCGTCCCGCGACGGTAGGCCGGGTCAGTCCCGGTAGACGCCCTGGCGCTTCTCCATGAACGCGCTGACGGCCTCGGTCAGGTCGGCCGAGACCAGCTGGCCGCCGTTCCAGGTGGCGATCTGGTCGAGCCCGTCGGCGACCGAGTGGTCGCGGGCGTAGGTGATCGCGTGCTTGGTGCCGCGCAGGGCCAGCGGCGATTTCGCGGCCAGCGACGCGGCCAGCTCGGCGACGCCCGCCTCCAGCGCGTCGGCGTCGGCGTACACGTCGTTGACCAGGCGCAGCTCCTTCGCCTCGGTGCCCGACACCGGCCGGCAGGTGTAGGCCAGCTCGCGGGTCACACCCTCGCCGACGATCCGCGGCAGCCGCTGCAGCACGCCGACGTCGGCGGCCAGGCCCATGTCGACCTCCTTCAGCACGAACGACGCGTCGGCGGTCGCGTAGCGCAGGTCGCAGGCGACGACCAGGTCCAGGCCGGCCCCCAGGCAGACGCCCTGGATCGCGGCGACGACCGGCTTCCGGCAGCGCTCGATCGCGGTGAGGCAGTCCTGCAGGTCGAGAATGGTGCGGCGCAGCGCGTCGGCGCCGTGCCCTGTCGAGTCGTCCGACGCGGTCTCGCGCAGCCCGCCCAGCATCGACACGTCGATGCCCGAGCAGAAGTGCCGCCCGCTGCCGCTGATCACCACGACCCGCACGGCGGGGTCGGCGTCCAGCTCGCGCACCGCGTCGCGCAGCCCGAACCACATCGGCTCGTGCAGCGCGTTCGCCGCCTCCGGGCGGTCCAGGCGCAGCCGCGCGACCCCGTCCGCCACCTCGACCGCGATCCCCGTCGGTTCACCCATGTCGCGTCACTCCGTCCTCGTCGCCGGTCCTCGCCGCGGAGGCTACCGGTAGGTAACCCTCGGCTGGCAGGATGCGGCGGTGCGGCAGGGAGGCCGGGGGGACCGGACGTGGCTCGCGGCCTGCGGGCTGCTGTTCGCGACGGCCTTCGGCACGAACGTCCCGACCCCGCTGCTGCTGGTCTACCGGGCCGAGCTCGATCTGTCGGCGAGCACACTCGCCGCGATCTTCGGGGTGTACGCGCTCGGGCTGGCACCGTCGCTGCTGCTGGGCGGGCCGGCGTCGGACCGGTTCGGGCGGGTGCGCGTGCTGCTGCCGGTCGCCGCCGGGGTCGCCGGGGCGTCGCTGCTGTTCCTCGGCGGGGCGTCGGCGCTGTGGCTGCTGTTCGCGGCCCGGTTCCTGCAGGGGCTGGCGTCCGGTGCGGTGTTCTCGGTGGGCAGCGCCTGGTTGCAGGACCTCGCCGGGCCGGACGGCGCGCCGCGGGCCGCGCGGGCGGCGTCGGTCGCCCAGACCGCCGGCTTCTGCCTCGGGCCGCTGACCTCGGGGCTGCTCGCGACCTCCGGGCCGCTGCCGCTCGCCCTGCCCTACCTCGTGCACGTGGCCCTGCTGGTGGTGGCGGTCGCCGCGGTGCTCGCCGCCGTCGGGACGGGACCCCGCCCGGCCGGGCCGCCGTCCCGCGGCCTGCTGCCCCGGCCGGGCCTGACCCCGGCCGCGCGGCGGGTGTTCGTGCGGGTGGTCGTGCCGACCGCGGTGTGCGTGTACGCGTTCCCGTCGGTCGCGGTGACCGTGCTGCCGCTGCTGCTGCCCGGGATCTCCGGCGCGGTCGCGTTCACCGGGCTGCTCGCCGCGCTGACCCTGGGCACCGGGACGCTGGTGCAGCCGTTCGCG
>NZ_JAMXSG010000444.1:0-2679 GCF_024124365.1 Pseudonocardia sp. McavD-2-B | reverse complement strand
TGCCCGAGCCGCCGCTGCCCGAGCCGCCGCTGCCCGAGCCGCCGCTGCCCGAGCCGCCGCTGCCCGAGCCGCTGCCCGCGTCGCTGCCCGCGTCGCTGTCGCCGGGGCTGCTGTCGTCCGAACCGGAGCCTCCGGAGCCGCTGCCGCCGGACCCGGTGCCCCCG
Source organism: Pseudonocardia sp. McavD-2-B (assembly GCF_024124365.1). Classification (NCBI taxonomy): domain Bacteria; kingdom Bacillati; phylum Actinomycetota; class Actinomycetes; order Pseudonocardiales; family Pseudonocardiaceae; genus Pseudonocardia; species Pseudonocardia sp. McavD-2-B. The sequence continues at coordinate 2,515 of NZ_JAMXSG010000444.1, read as the reverse complement.
GAACCCCTGTTCCCGGAGTCGCTTTCCCCGGAGTCGCTGTCGTCCGATCCGCCGCTGTTCCCGGAGTCGTCCGACCCGCCGGATCGGCGCCGGTCGTCGGAGTCGCCCGACCCGTCGGAGCTGCCGGACCCGCCGTCGCGACCGTCCTCCGACCCGCTGGACGAGTTGCCGCCGGCCCCGGTGGACCCGGACCCGGCGGTGGACTCGTCGGCCCCGGCCCCGGCCCCGGCCCCGGCCCCGTCGCGACCGTCGCGCTCGCGATCCCCGCCTACCGAGCTGTCGGAGCCCGACCCGGACCCGCCGGAGCTCGTCCCGGCCCCGGCCCCGGAGGACCCGCCCGACCCGGCGCACACCTCGCCGTCGGCCCCCAGCTCCAGGTCCGGACGCGGCGCACCGGCGGCGTCCTGCCCGGAGCTCACCGACGGCGTCGCGGACCCCCCGGGTTCCACCCCCACCAGCTCCCCGGCAGGGCCCAGCGCCAGCAGGACGACCGTGACCCCCTTGGCCAGCAGGGACGTGAGCAGCTGCTCGAGCTCGTCGGCGGTCATCGCCCACTCCAAGGTTCGGTCACGTCAGTCGTCCACGTCGGGGGTGTCGGTGGTGATGGGGGTATCGGCGGTGACCAGCCAGTGGCCTGCCGCGTCGAACTGCAGGACCACGCGGGTGCGCCAGCGCCGGACCTCGGGGGCCGCGGCGGGCCCGGCCGTCGTCGTGCGGACGGTCGCGACGAGCGCGGTGCGCCCGCGGGCCCAGTCGGTGGCGCCCTCGTCGAGGTCCTCGACCTCGGCGGTCCGTCCCGCGCCGGGCGGCGGCGGGTCGAGGACGGGCGCTCCGGCGGCGGCCGGGCTGCCGGGCAGTGCGTACGGGGCGCCGTCGAGGGTGGTGCCCGCGGCCGTGCCGGCCCGGGTGCCGTGCGCGGCGACGAGGTAGGCGCGTGCCACCGCCCCGGGCGACGACGGCCGCGTCGCCGGCACGGGTGGCTCCGCTCCGCGGACAGGACCGGGATCACCGAGGGCGTCCCGGTCGGCCGAGGTCAGCACGGCCTGCGACGGCGGTCCGGGCAGCAGGGCCGGCACCAGCAGGGCCAGGGGAACCGCGAGGACCGCGGCGAGCACGAGCAGCGGCAGGGGACGTCGCACGGGGTCACTCCGCGAAGCTGATGTGGACATGGTCGTAGTGGCCGCCGGTCGCGTCGGAGGTGTCGTAGACCCCGCCGCCGGTGTAGCGACGGCCCCAGCCGGAGCCGTCGGCGCGCACCGAGGGGTCCCAGTAGCGGCCCTGCCAGATCAGGTACTCGACCTTCAGCGGGGCCGCGTTGCGTGCCAGCCAGCGCGCGATCGCCCAGCCCTCGTCGAGGTCGGCGCCCTTCGCGAACGCCCCGGCCTGCCCGGTGAACACGTCGCAGGCCCTGCCCTTCGGATGGTCCGACCGCGGGTTCTGCAGGTGCTCGTCCCAGCAGCCGACCGTCTCGATGGTCGGGCCGAAGACCGCCCGGACCGCGTCGAGACCGTGCTTCGTCGCGCCGGTCAGGCAGCCGCCGGAGCGCACCGGATCGGGTTCGTGGCAGCCCGTCGCGCCGCCGGTCCAGGCGGGTGCCGGTGCCGACGCGGCGTCCTTCGCCGCCGGTGCCTTCGCCGGGGCGGCCTTCTGCGGCGGTGGCGGGGACGACTCGCGGTCGTCGACGGCCGTCGTGCCGGAGTAGTCCGCGACGAAGCCGTGCACCGCGTCGAGGTAGCGCCGGATCGCCGACGCGCACGCCTGCGAGCAGTCCGCCTCCCCGCCCGTCGGGACCCCTGACGCCGAGCCGGTGACCCGGCTGCACCCCGCGATGTGGCAGACCAGCATCGCGTCGAGCACCGGCACGTCCTTCGGGGTCGTCGCCAGGTACCCGGCGGCGGCGCGCAGCGTCGAGCAGAGCCACGGCACGACGACGCGCAGGTGCCCCTCCGGCTCGGTCAGCGCCGCGTCCGGCCACGGCGCGCCCCCGGCCGCGACCCAGGTCCGTTCCGAGACCTGCAGCAGCCCGGCGGCGGTGCCGGTGCGCAGTTCCGGATCCCAGCCCGACTCCGCCTGCACCTGGGCGACCACCCAGGCCGGTGGCAGCTCCGGGCAGCCCTGCGAGGTCAGCTCCGTGACCAGGTCGAGGTACGGCCGCGCCGCCTCCGGCACGCGAGCCGCGTCGACGCCCGAGGTGACCGGTTCCGCGGCCGGTGCGGCCAGGACCTGCCCCGCCGCCCCCAGCAGGAGTGCGACGACGACCGGCACGATCAGCAGCGCTCGCACGGCTCACCGGACCGGCCCGGTCGGGACCGCCAGCACCCCGCGCAGGGGTCGCAGCCCACCGACGCCGGCCGGGGTGAGCGGCCGGTCGAGCCGGCCGGACGTCGTCAGCGCGGTGACGATCCGGCCGATCGCGTCGGCGTAGCGGCGGACCGCGGCCGAGGGCCCGGGCCGGGTGAGCACCCCGGCCGCGTCCGACCACGGGTCGGCCGAGCGGGCCCAGCCCGGCACCGCG
>NZ_JAMXSG010000443.1:0-2681 GCF_024124365.1 Pseudonocardia sp. McavD-2-B | reverse complement strand
ACCGAGCAGCGCCGGGTCCCGCCGGGGCCCGCCCGCGCCGACCCCACCGGTGTCCTCGCCGGCCCCATCGGTCGCCCGCCCGGCGTGGACGCCACCCCGGGCCCCGGCCGCGAACCGGTCGGACAGCCGGTCGCGCAGCCGGAACAGCCGGTCCCGGCGGGAGGCGGCGCGCACGAACGCGAGCACCGGCCACCCCCGCTCACGGGCGATCACCCGTAGCTCCCGGTCCGGGTTCACGACGGACGGCTGCCCGACCGCCTCCAGCAGCGGCAGGTCGGTGATCGAGTCGGAGTAGGCGGCGCACCGCGCGAGGTCGAGTCCCAGCTCCTCGGCGATCTCCCGGGCCGCGACGGCCTTGCCCTCCCCGTAGCAGTAGAACGCGATCTCCCCGACGTAGCGGCCGTCCTCGATGTGCATCCGGGTCGCCCGGAAGCGCGTGATCCCGACCAGCTCGGCGATCGGCTCGACGACCTCCAGCCCCGACGCCGACAGCAGCACGATCTCCGCCCCCTGCGCACGGTGGTGCTCGATCAGCCGGACCGCCTCGGGGTAGACGAGCGGGCCCACGATCTCCTGCAGCGTCTGGGCGACGATCGCACGGACCCGCGCCACCTCCCAGCCCTGACAGATCAGCACCATCCGCCGGCGCAGGGTGTCCATCGTGGACGCGTCCGCCCCGGCGAGCACGAGCAGCAGCTGGGCCCACGCCCCGCGCAGGACGGTCGAGCGGTCGATCAGACCGGCGCGAGCGAACGGACGCGCGAACGCCAGCGCACTCGACCCGGCGATGATCGTGTTGTCGAGGTCGAGGAACACCGCCCGGGGGCCGGCGGTCCGGTCCGGTGCGACGGGGGCTGTGGAGAACTCGGGCACGACGTCCAGCCTGCCCGAACCGGGACGCGCCTCGTCCCCGGTCCCCGACTCTTCCACACCCCGCCGACCGTCGGCCCCACGACGGGCGCCGCCCGTCCCCGCACCGCCCGGCCGGGGGTACGAGCAAGCCGATGACCGGCAGCGGAGGGTGATCGAACGTACGCGACCGGTCGCCCGGACGCGCCCACCGGTCAGTGGCGGAGTTCACCCCGTCGGGGTCGAGAGCGACGTCGCCGCCGGTACCGGTCGGCGCAGGCCACGGCCGGAGTATGGGCGCGACCGGCATGTTCCGGCTACAGTTGACCGAGCTCGGACGTGGTCCGAGCGGGTTCAGCTCGACCCCCCGGGGCTGAACCGCCCGACGGCCCCCGCCAATCCCCCCTGGCGGGGGTCGTCCTACGTCCGGGGTCGGACGACACGGTCGTGTCGGTCACCCGCCTCCCCGGTGCGCTCCCCGCCGCTCCGGTTCTGCTCCTCCGCGGCGCGCCCGCGAGGGCCCTCCCCCGTGCTCCATCCTCCCGCACGACACCGACGGAACCCGTGGGTTGTCCACAGGCCGGGCCGTTTCCACGACGTTGTCCACAGGCCGGCGATCGGGGCCGGCGGGGCCCTCCCGGGACCGCACGCTCGACACCGGGGCCCGCACCGGCGGGCCGGTGTGGAGGACGACGCGATGGACCGGCGCTGCCTGATCGTGGCCGACGATCCCGAGCTGCTCGACGCGCTGCTGCGACTCGCCGCGGCAGCCGACATGGACGCCCAGCGCGCGGTCGACGCGGCCGACGCCCGCCGTGCGTGGGCCCGCGCACCGGTCGTGTTGCTCGACCGGGCCGGGGCCCGGCGCTGCGGCGAGGCCGGTTTCCCACGCCGCGACGGCGTCGTGATCACCGTCCCCGGCGAGCCCGCCGCAGAGGACTGGCGGATCGCGGTCGCCCTCGGCGCGGACCGGGTCGTGCAGCTCCCCCAGGGCGAGGCCGGGCTGGCCGGGATCCTCGCCGACGCCCGGGAGCGCGCAGCGGGCGACGGGCGGGCCGGCCGGGTGCTGGCCGTGGTCGGCGGCAGCGGTGGAGCGGGCGCCTCGGTGCTCGCCACCGCCGTCGCGCTGACCTCCGCACGGGCCGGGGAGTCCGCGCTGCTGGTCGACTGCGACCCGCTCGGCGGCGGCCTCGACCTGATGGTCGGGCTGGAACAGGAGGCCGGGCTGCGCTGGCCGGAGCTGTCGGTCGGCGACGGCCGGGTGCGCGCCGCGTCGCTGCACGCCGCGCTGCCGCGGGCCGGGTCCGGGCGCACCGCGCTGTCGGTCCTGTCCTGCGCGCGCTCCCCGCACGGCCCCGAGCCGGCCGCGGTCACCGCGGTCCTCGACGCCGGGCGTCGCGCGGGCGGCACCGTCGTGTGCGACCTGCCCCGCTACCCCACCGACGCCGCACTCACCGCTCTCGGCACCGCCGACCTGACCGTCCTGGTGGTCCCCGCCGGGCTGCGGCCCTGCGCCGCGGCCGCCCGGGTCGCCGACGTGCTCGCCGAGCACGCCCGGGCCGTGGAGCTGATCGTGCGCGGGCCGTCCCCCGGCGGTATCACCCCCGACGAGGTCGTCGCCTCCCTCGGGCTGCCACTGCTCACGACCATGCGCCCGGAGCGGGACCTCGCCGGTGCCCTCGAACGGGGGCGGACCCCCGGCTCCGGGCGGGGTCCGCTCGCCACCGCGGCCCGGGCCGTGCACGAGCGCCTCTGCGGCACGGCAGGCTCCCGGCGGGCGGCGTCGTGAACCCGCTGGTCGACCGGGTGCGGGCCCGGCTGGCCGACGCCGG
>NZ_JAMXSG010000442.1:0-2703 GCF_024124365.1 Pseudonocardia sp. McavD-2-B | reverse complement strand
GCGCTCGCGCCGGACCCGCCAGAGGGCGCCGCCCGCGACGAGCGCCGCCAGCCAGGCCAGGACCGGCGCGGTCGCCGGCCACGGGATCGGCCGCCCGGTCACGAGCAGCCACCCGGTCAGCACGGCCGACGCGACGGCCACCACCGCGAGCGCGCGGTGGTGGCGCCCCGCGGCGACCGCCGACACCAGCGCCACGGCGAACGCGAACCCGAGCGGCCCGATCGGCGGGTACCCCAGGCCCAGGTAGACGACGACCGCGACTGCGCACACCGCGAGCGCCACGACCCGGTTCAGGTGCCGGAACAGCAGCGCGACCGGCCCCACCGCGAGCAGTGCGACGGCGAGCCCGTCGAGCGGGAGTGCCGTCGCGTCCGGGTCCGGGTACTGCGCGCTGCGGACGGCGTAGAACGCCGTCCCGCCCACGGTGAACAGGCCGACGACCAGCGCAGGGACGAGGATCCGCGCGATCCCGCCCCACCTCGGACGTCGGTCGGCGGGCACGCGGGACACCGTAGACCGGGGCACCGACAGCGGTCGTCGTCCGGACGGTGACCGGTGCCGTACACCCGCGGGAGTACACGGGCGGCCGCTCCTTCCCCGGGGGCGGCAGCGGGATCGGCGACCGCGGACGGACGCGCGCGACCCCCCGGCACCGCGACGCTGGCCGTCATGACAGCGATTCCGGACACCCGTCCCGCACCCGGACCGGCCACCGCCCCGGCACCGGCCGCACCGTCCCCCGTCACCCCGCCCCCGGCCGCGACCGCGCCCACGGCGACGACCGCGGGCGGTCTCCCGCCCCGGTCCGACGCCGTGCTCGCCTCGGACGCCGAGCGCGAGCACGTCACCGCCCGGCTGCGGACGGCCGCCGCCGAGGGGCGCCTGACCCTCGCCGAGTCCGACGAGCGGCAGGCCGCCGCCTACGCCGCCCGCACCCGCGACGAGCTCGTCCCGCTGCTCGCCGGGCTGCCCCGCCCGCCGCGGCCGCGTCGCCCCCGGCGCGGTCCGCTCACCCCCCGCGCGCAGCGCAACCTGCGGATCCACGCCGGGGTGACCGTCGCTGTGCTGCTCCTGCTGGTCCTGGGCGCTGTGCTCGGCCCGGCGCCGCTGTTCGTCCCGATCGGGCCGGCGTTCTGGCTGGGCCTGATCTTGTTCGTGCACTCCCGGCGGGCCGAGCGCGAGGCGTCGCCGGACGAGGAGCTGCCCGAGGAGCTGCGGTGACCGCCGTCGCCGAGCGGGCCGGACGGACCGCACCACGGCGGCTCGCCCGGCGCCCGCGGGCCGCGCTGCGGACGGTGCACGTGCTGGTCGCGGTGGCCTGGACCGGCGCGTCGCTGGTGATGCTGGTGCTGCCCGTGGCGGTGCTGCTGCGGGGCAGCGACGCCGGGTTCGCCGTCGCGGTGATGGGCACCGTCGGGAACGGGATGATCCCGTTCCTCGCCGTCGGCACCGTCCTCAGCGGGGCGGCCCTCGGCCTCGGAACGGCGTGGGGGCTGTTCCGGTACCGCTGGGTCGTCGCGAAGACCGTGCTGGCGCTGGCGGTGATCGTCTCGTCGGTCGCGCTCACCACCGGGTGGGTCGACGCCGCCGCGACCGGGAACCGGTCGGTCCTGCCGCTGCTGGTCGCGGCGTCGGTGCTGCACCAGGTGATGCTGCTGGGCGCGACGGTGCTGTCGGTGGAGAAGCCCGGCGGACGACTGTCCCGGCAGCGGTTGACAGGCAACTGATTGGTTGCATAATTGGCCGCGTGACCGACGTGGACGCCGTCTTCCGCGCACTCGCGGACCCGACGCGACGGCGCATCCTCGACCGGTTGCACGAGCAGGGCGAGTCGACGCTCGGCGCGCTGTGCGAGGGACTGGACATGAGCCGGCAGGCCGTGTCCAAGCACCTCGCTCAGCTGGAGGCGGCCGGGCTGGTGACGACCCTGCGTCGCGGCCGGGAGAAGCTCCACCACCTCGACCCGGTCCCCATCCAGGAGATCCACGACCGGTGGATCGGGAAGTTCGAGCGCAGCCGGGTGCAGGCGGTCACCGCCCTGCGCGCGGCGCTGGAGGAGCACGATGAGCAGTGAGCGCAGGTTCGTCTACACGACCTACATCCGCAGCACCGCCGAGCAGGTGTTCCGGGCGCTGACCACGCCTGCGTTCACCATGCAGTACTGGGGCGGCGCGGAGCTGACCTCGGACTGGCGGGTCGGGAGCCCGCTGGAGGCGGTCCACCCCGACCGCGACGACTTCATCGGCGAGATCCTCGCCGTCGAGCCGCCGCACCGGCTGTCCTACACCTTCACCGGGCCGGCGGAACAGGCCGCGGGACGGCCGCCGACCGTCGTCGAGTTCACGCTCTCCCCGTTCGGCGAGGAGGCGGTGAAGCTGCAGGTCGTCCACACCGGTTTCACCGACGACGAGAAGGGCGCGCAGGACGCCCGCGACGTGGGCGAGGGCTGGCCCGCGATCCTGTCCGCGCTCAAGACGCTGCTGGAGACCGACCGGCCGCTGGCCTCCCCCGGTCACTTCGCGCCACGGACACCGGCGACGCCCGCCCGGTGAGTCCGCGCGAGGACCTGTCGCCCCGGTGGTCTCCGGGGCGAGGGGCCCGACGGCTCAGCGGCCGAACAGGCGTGCCCACCAGCCACGGCGGGACCCCGGCGCGGTCTCCGCGGTGGCGGGCGGCGGCGCGGCGGGCCGGGCGGCGGCCCGC
>NZ_JAMXSG010000441.1:0-2723 GCF_024124365.1 Pseudonocardia sp. McavD-2-B | reverse complement strand
GGGGGGGCGGGGACCCGCCGACGCCGTCCGTGCCGAGGGCGCGCGGGCCGTCGTCCCGGCCGGGGGCGTCCTGGAGGGAGCGATCACGGCCGCGTGCCCGACGCGGCCCGTGGACCTGATGCTCGGGCACGGTCCCGCCGCAGAGGCCGTCCTCGCGGCGGCCGCGGTGAGGTGCCTGGGTGGTTCGGTGCAGTTCCGGACCGGTGCCGGCGGTCTGCGGCGCGCCGAGGACCTCGTGGGGAGCGGCGGGGTCGTGTTCTGCGCCACCGCGGTGGGCGACGGCCCCCTGCTGCGTGGTGTGCGGGTTCGGGCAGGGCGCGTCATCACCCGGTCGCTGACGCTGGCGTCGGCTCCGCGGTCGGCCCGGCTGGTCGAGACCGAACACGGGCTGCGACCGGGTCCGGGCACCGCCGGGACCAGCGCACGGGCCACGGACGGCGTCCGTCCGCGGCCCGTGCGGGGTGGCGGTCTCAGATGAGGCCGAGCGTGGCGACGGTGTCGCGCTCCTCGACCAGCTCGGCGACGCTCGCGTCGATCCGCCCGCGGGAGAACTCGTCGATCTCCAGGCCCTGGACGATCTTCCACTCGCCGTTCTCGGAGGTCACCGGGAACGAGGAGATGATGCCCTCGGGGACGCCGTAGGAACCGTCCGACGGGATCGCGGCGGAGGTCCAGTCACCGGCCGGGGTGCCGTTGACCCAGTCGTACACGTGGTCGACGGCGGCGTTCGCGGCCGACGCGGCCGAGGACGCGCCCCGGGCCTCGATGATCGCGGCACCGCGCTTGGCGACGGTCGGGATGAAGTCGTTCTCCAGCCACTCCCGCTCGACCTGCTCGGCGGCGATCTTGCCGCCGACCTCGGCGTGGAAGAGGTCCGGGTACTGGGTGGCCGAGTGGTTGCCCCAGATCGTGAGCTTGCTGATCTCGTCGAGGCCGACGCCGAGCTTCTTCGACAGCTGCGCCAGCGCGCGGTTGTGGTCGAGGCGGGTCATCGCGGTGAACCGGTCCGCCGGGACGTCCGGCGCCGAGGCCTGGGCGATGAGGGCGTTGGTGTTGGCCGGGTTGCCGACGACCAGGACGCGGACGTCGTCCGCGGCACCGGCGTTGATCGCCTTGCCCTGCGGGCCGAAGATGCCGCCGTTGGCCTCGAGCAGGTCGCCCCGCTCCATCCCCTTGCTGCGGGGACGGGCGCCGACGAGCAGCGCGACGTTGGTGCCGGAGAACGCGGCGTTCGCGTCGTCGAAGATGTCGATGCCGCGCAGCAGCGGGAAGGCGCAGTCGTCGAGCTCCATCGCGGTGCCCTCGGCGGCCTTCACGGCCTGCGGGATCTCCAGCAGGTTCAGCTTCACCGGGGTGTCGGGCCCCAGCAGCTGCCCGGAGGCGATCCGGAAGAGCAGCGCGTAACCGATCTGGCCAGCGGCTCCGGTGACGGTAACGGTAACGGGGGTAGCAGACACGCCACGGACCCTAGCCCTGATCGCGCCCGCGTACCGCGACGGGGAGCACACCCACCGCCACGCGTGGCGGGAACCACACCGCCGGTAGCGTAGGGCGTGATGCGTGACGTCCCGGTGACCGGTCGTGCACCGGCGCCGGACCTGGCCCGCGGCGCGGCGCTGCTGCTGATCGCCGTCGCGAACGCCCACACCTTCGTCACCCACCGCGGCATCGGGGTGCGTGCCTACCCGCTCGACCCGACCGGCGTCGACGCCTGGCTCGCCGCGGCGCAGCTGACCCTGGTCGACGGCCGGGCCTATCCGCTGTTCGCGCTGCTGTTCGGCTACGGCATCGCCGGGCTCGCCCGCCGTGCGGCCCGCGACGGTGCCGGGCCCGACCAGGTCCTGGCCCTGGTGCGTCGCCGGGGCGGGGCGCTGTTCGCCGTCGGTGCCGCGCACGCGGTGCTGCTGTGGCACGGGGACTTCGTCGCCGCCTACGGGCTGATCGCGGTGGTCCTCGCGCCGGTACTGGTCCGTGGGTCGACCGCGGTGCTGGTGCTCACCGGGGTGGCCGCGACGACGCTGCTGGCGCTGCTCTACGCCCCCGTCGCGCTGACCCGGTCCGACGCGGCGTCGGCGTCGCCCTCGCTGGTCGCGCCGGACGTGCTGTCGGCGGCGGTGGAGCGGTTCGGCGAGTGGTTGTTCGGCAACCTGCTGATCAGCGCGCTCGGGCTCCTGGGCGCGGCGGTCGCGGGGGTGCTCGTCGCCCGCGCCGGGTGGCTCGACGCCCCGGCCCGGCACCGGCGGGCGCTGCGCCGGGGCGCCGTCGCGGGGATCGGGGCCGGGGTCGTGGGCGGCCTGCCGCTGGGTCTGGTCGCCGCCGTGGTGTGGGTGCCCTCGGAGCCGGTGGCGCTCGTGGTCGGGGTGCTGCACGCGGTGACCGGCTACGCGGCCGGGGCCGGGTACGCCGCCGCCGCGGCGCTGGTGGTGGCCCGGGGGTCGGCGACCCGGCCGGTCGCGGGCGCGCTGGTGGCGCTCGGGCGACGGTCGCTGAGCGGGTACCTGGCGCAGTCGGTGGTGTTCGTCGGCCTGTTACCGGCGTGGACGCTGGGGCTGGGGGCCGGTCTGCCGTTGTGGGCGGCGACGCTCTGCGGGGCCGGGGTGTGGCTGCTGACCGTCGTCGCGGCGGTGGTGTCCCGGCAGCGCGGCCGGCGCGGGCCCGCGGAGGTGCTGCTGCGGCGGCTGACCTACGGCCCCGCGCCCGCCGCGGCCCGCTGACCCCGCGCC
>NZ_JAMXSG010000440.1:0-2732 GCF_024124365.1 Pseudonocardia sp. McavD-2-B | reverse complement strand
TACGGCCCGACGCGGCGTGTCCCCGCACCCGGCACCCGCGGGTCGGTGCGGCGGCAGCACTGCGCGGCGCGCCTCTCGCCTCCGTGCAGCGCGCGCCCGCAGCTCAGCCGGCCCACACCACCACGGCGACCAGCAGTGCCGAGACACCGGGCCCGGCCCAGGCCGTGACGGTGCGCCCGGCCGGGTGCAGCGGCAGCCCCCGGCCCCGCAGCACCGCGACCGCCAGCGCTGCGGCGGCCGGTGCGAGCGCGAGCCCCCACACCCAGCCGCCGACCGAGGCCCACGGGCCCCGGTTCCACAGCAGCACCAGCCCGAACACCGCGGTCAGCAGGCCGTCGGCGATCGGCAGCAGCGCACCCTCCCGCAGCGCGCGGCGCAGCGCGAGCAGCGAGAAGAGCGCCGCGATCGCGGCCGGCGCCCACGCGAGCAGGTCCGCGCCGTCGTCGGACGGGGGTGTGCCGAACAGCAGGGTGCGGGCGACCGGTTCGACCCCGGCGGTGGTGTCGCCGAGCACGACGACCGCCCGCCCGCCCTCGCGGTCGAGGGCCAGCATGCTGCTGAACCCGGCGGTGCCTCCGTTGTGCCAGACGTAGGGGTACCGGGCGCCGTCGGCGCCGGTGGCCCCGCTGGTGACCCAGATCCAGCCGATCGACGTGCCGGGGTCGTCCTGCGCGGTCGGGACCAGCGCGCCGGTGCCGGGTGCGGCGCCGGTGAGCTGGGCCGCGGCCCAGCGCGCGAGGTCGTCGACGGTCGAGAACGTGGAGCTCCCGGCGGGCAGGTAGCCCTCGCCGGCCCAGCGGGGCGCGGGGCGGCCGTTGTCGCGGTGCCCGGGGACCGCGGTGTCCGGGACCTGCGCGCCGGTGGCGGCGAAGCTCGTCGAGGTCATGCCGAGGGGCCCCGTGATCCGGTCCGCGACCAGCTGCGGGTACCCGTCGGCGCCGGCGGCGCGGACGACCGCGGTCCCGAGCAGCGCGACGCCGAAGTTGGAGTACGTCGGCGGCTGCTGCGGGTCCACCGCGGCGGTGCGGGCGTCGTCGAGGAGCTGCGCGGTGGTCGTCGACGCGTACGGGTTCAGGTTCACCGTCGTGGCCAGGGCCCGGGCGGCGGCGGTCGCCCCCAGAACCGGCAGCCCGGAGCGGTGCTGGGCGAGCGAGGCGAGCGTGACCGCGCCCGCCGGGGTGCCCGTCAGCTCCGGCAGTGCGCGCTCGAGCGGGTCGTCGGGGCGGACCTCGCCGCGGGTCACCGCGTCGGCGAACAACGCGGCCGTGAACGTCTTGGTGACCGACCCGATCTCGAAGGGGGCCCCGATGTCCGCGGGGCCGAGCCCGGAGGTGGTGACCGTCGTCGGCGTGACCTCGGCGACGGCGAGCGACCGGTAGCCGCCGTGCCCGCCCGCGGCAGCCCGGATCCGCTCGGCCAGGGCCGGATCGCCGGTGGTCTGCGGCCCGAGCCGTCGGTGCTCGGGGCCGGCGACCACGCCGACGAGCACCGCCAACACGGCGGCGACAGCGGCGGCGGTCCCGATGCGGCGTCCGACCCCGGCGGGCGCGGAGGTGGTGGCGGTCATGGCGGGTCCTCTCAGCGGTGCGCGGCCAGGACGGTGACCAGCAGCGGGACGACCCGGGCGGCCGGGACCTCGTAGTGGCCGCGCCGGGTCGAGGCCAGCCAGCCGGCGGCGACGAGCTGGCGCAGGTGGTGGTGCAGCTGGCCGGTCGTGCCCACCGAGGGCTGTTCCAGCAGCTCGGCGGTGTTGTGCACGCCACCCAGCACGTGCTGCAGGATCGCGAGCCGCGCGGGGTGGGCGAGCGCGTCGAGGGTCGCGCTCAGCTCGGGCCAGTCGGCGTCGAGCAGGACCTCGCCCGGGCGGGCGTACTGCCAGCGGACGGTGCCCTCGTCGCCGGGGAGCCCGACGCTGCCGGCCATCAGCACCGCGCCGGGGCTGCGGGCCTCCAGCCCGGTCAGCGCCCACAGCGCGTCGTCGTCGGGGACGGCGGTGTCCGCGGGCCCGACGGCGTCCGGTCGGTCGGCGGCCCGCAGGGCCTCCTGCAGCTCGACGACGGCCTGTTCGACGGCGCGCAGCCGCTCCTCGATGCCGCTCACGCACCTCAAAATACGGAAGTACGTGGAAACGCACAAACGACTTTCAGGCGAGCCCGTACTCGATCGCGTGCCGGACGAGGGCCGCACGGCCGGGCACCTCGAACTTGCGCAGCAGCCGCTGCACGTGGTTCTCGACCGTGCGCGGGGACAGCACGAGCCGGGCCGCGATCTGCCTGGCGGTGAGCCCCTCGACCACCAGCCGCAGCACCTCGGACTCGCGCGGGCTGAGCTCGGGCACCGCGTGTGTGGGGGCCGCGACCGACTCCAGGACGACGTCGGCCAGCCCCGGGGAGAACGCGGGACGCCCGGCGGCGGCCGCGGCGGCGACGGCGGCCAGCTCCCGGGGGTCGGCACCGGTCGCGACGCCGGTCGCCCCGGCCCGTACCGCGTCGAGGACCCGGGCGTGGTCGGCGACCGCACAGGCGACGGCGAGCACCGCCGCGTCCGGCACGCGGGCGAGCACGGCGGCGATCACCGCGGGCGCCACACCCTCGGGGCCGGTCAGGTCGACCAGGACCAGACCGGGCCGGGCGCGGTCGACCGCAGCCGCGGCCCCCTCGGCGGGCGCGGGCGGCACGTGGGCCACGACCTCGACCCCCCGCGGCCCCACCGGCCCCCCCACCGCCACCGCC
>NZ_JAMXSG010000043.1:0-26699 GCF_024124365.1 Pseudonocardia sp. McavD-2-B | reverse complement strand
AGCGGCCGCGCACGATCCCGATGAACTCCTCCATCAGGTCGCTGTTCTCCGCGTCCGGCCAGGTCAGCGCGACGCCGGAACCCGGGGCGTCGACCAGTGGCCGGTAGGTGAGGTCCCGGCGGTGGTGCAGCCGGGCCAGCGACTGCGGGACGACCAGCACCCCGACCCCCGCGGCGACGATCTCGACCGCCTCGGCCGTCGTCGGCGGGGCGTACTCCGCGGCCCGGCCGGGCGGCCCGCCGGGCCAGTCGAGCGTGTCGTCGCCGGTGCGCAGGACGATCTCGTCGGCCAGGTCGGCGACGGTCACCTCGTCGGCCGCGGTCACCACGTGCTCCTTCGGGACGACCACCACGGTGGTCTCGGTGTAGAGCGGGATCGCGTGCAGCCCGGTCCGGTCGATCGGCAGCCGGGCGACGGCGGCGTCCACCGTGCCCGCGCGGACCAGGTCCGCGGCCTCGGCGGCGGTCACCGTGTGCAGCTCCAGGGGGACCCCGGGGCGGCGCTCGGCCCACATCCGGGTCCACTTGCCGGGGGTGACGCCCGGGACGTAGCCGAGGTGGAAGGACGTGGCGGTCACCGGTCGAGGCTAGCCGCATAGCCTGGTGACATGACGCGCCAGAGGTCCGCACAGACGATGAAGCCCGCGACCGCGGCGAAGAAGCTCGGCGTGCTCCTCGACGCCACCCCGGCCGACTTCCGTGAGGGGGTCGTCTCGCGCGACGAGCTCGACGCCCTGCAGGCCGACCCGCCGGAGTGGCTGCGTGAGCTGCGCACCACCGGGCCGCACCCGCGCCCGGTCGTCGCCGATCGGCTCGGGGTGTCGATCTCGGGGCTCGCCCGCGCCGGGATCACCGAGCCGCTGACCACCGAGCAGATCGCCGCGATCAAGTCCGAGGAGCCGGAGTGGCTCGCGCGCGAGCGCGCCACCCGCGCCGAGAGCCAGCGCGAGGCTGCACGGTTGAAGGCGCAGCAGCAGAAGAAGTAGGACGAGGACCGGAACCGTCCTCATCCGCCGCCAGGCTCGTGGCATGACGAGCTACCTCCTGGTCCCCGGTTTCTGGATCGACGCGACGGTGTGGGACGCGGTCGCGGACGACCTGCGCGCCGGCGGGCACGACGTGGCCGCGCTCGACCTCGGCCACGATCCCGGTGCGACCGCGGAGACCCGCGTCGACGAGGTGGTCACCGCCCTCGGTGACGCGGGCGCCCCGGTCGTCCTGGTCGCCCACAGCGGTGCGGGCCCCGTCTGCGCCGCGGTGGCCGAGCGCGCCCGGGGCCGGCTCGCGCACCTCGTGTTCGTCGACACCGGCCCGCTGCCCGACGGCGTCGCGCAGATGGACTTCACCCCGCCCGACGGGCAGGCCGCGACCCGGGCGACCCTCGCCGGGCACGGCGCGCTGCCGATGCCGGCCCGTGCCGAGCTCGACGCCGCCGGCAGCAGCACCGCCGGCGTCCCGGACGCCGTGTTCGACGACGTCCGCGCTCGCTCGGTGGCCGAGCCGCCCGGGGTGGTGCTCACCGGCGCGCGTCGCGGGACGCCCGACCCCTCGCTGCCCAAGACCGTCGTGGCCTGCAGCTTCGCTCCCGCGACGTCCGGGAGCTGATCGACGCGGGCGTACCCGGGTTCGCGGAGATGGGTGGTCCGGAGTGGACGCTCGTCGCGCTCCCGACGGGGCACTGGCCGATGCTGTCCGAGCCCTCGGGGCTCGCGGCAGTGTTCGACGGGCTGGGGTGACCCGCTGCCCCGCGCGTCGGGACCTTGAGTCAAGACCTCTTGCTCAAGATGTCTTGATAAAGCTATCTTGACTCCCGTGCCGAAGGAGCCCTACACCCTCACCGACCCCGCGCGGCTGCGTGCGCTGTCCCATCCGCTGCGGGTGGAGCTGCTGGAGGTGGTCGGGCTCGAACGGACCGCGACGGCCACCCGGTGTGCCGAGCTCACCGGTGAGAGCGTCGCCAGCTGCGCGTACCACCTGGGGATCCTCGCCAAGTACGGCTTCGTCGAGCCGGCCGAGGGCGGCCGCGGCCGGGAGAAGCCGTGGAAGCTCGTCCGCTACGGGCAGTCCTGGGGCGTCGAGGACGGCATGGAGCCCGAGACCGCGATGGCCGCCGAGACGCTGTCGGAGGTCTACGTCGACCGGGTCGCCGAGAAGATGAAGCGATGGTTCCGGCGCGCCGGGGCCGAGGCGCCCGAGTGGCGCGAGGGCGCCGGGTTCTCGGCGGGCTCCACCTGGATGACCGCCGAGGAGCTCGGCGCGCTGCACGAGGAGCTGGTCGCCGTCTCGCGGCGGTTCGAACAGCGGCAGCACGACCCGTCCGCCCGTCCGCCGGGCGCGCGTCCGGTCGAGTTCTTCTTCGGCACGTGGCTCCCGCGACCGCCCGGCGAGATCACCCCGCCGGAGCCGCCGGGAGGTGGATCGTGATCGAGGACCACGGGGCCCGTCTCGCGCGGGCGCGGATGGCGGACCTGCACCGCGAGGCCGAGGCGCACCGCCTCGCCCGGCGCTGTCCCCGTCCGCGGATGCGCGACGGCCTGCACGCCGCCTACGCCCGACTGTGGTGGGCCGTCCGCCCGCGTGCCGGGACCTGGGCGCCACGGCTGCTGCACCACTGACGCCCCTCCACGGGGGCCCGTCGACCGGCACCGCCGGCCCGACCCGTCGAGACGCAGCTCAGGGTCATGCGGGGGCGCGCGCCGCAACCCTCAGCTGCATCTCGACGGAGGTACCCGGCCCGGTGTGCGGCGAGGGCACAGACGCGACGACGCCCGGACCGGTGACCCGGCCCGGGCGTCGTGACGCGCTGCTACGCGACGATCAGACGTCGTAGCGGTCGGCCATCATGACCTTGTCCCACGCGGCGACGAAGTCGCGGACGAACTTCTCCTTCGCGTCGTCGGAGGCGTAGACCTCGGCGACGGCGCGGAGCTCGGAGTTCGACCCGAAGACCAGGTCGGCGCGGGTGCCGGTCCACTTCACGTTCCCGGAGGCGTCGACCGCCTCGAAGGAGTCGTCGTCACCGGCGACCGAACGCCACTGGACATCCATGCCCAGCAGGTTGGTGAAGAAGTCGTTGGTCAGCGTGCCGACCTTGTCGGTGAACACGCCGGCCGTCGACCCGCCCGTGTTGGCGCCCAGCACACGCAGGCCGCCGACCAGCACGGTCATCTCCGGGGCGGAGACGCCGAGCAGGTTCGCGCGGTCGACGAGCAGGAACTCGCCGGGCAGGGTGTGGCCCTTGCCGCGGTAGTTGCGGAAGCCGTCGGCGGTGGGCTCCAGGTAGGAGAACGACTCGACGTCGGTCTTCTCCTGGGTGGCGTCGGTGCGGCCCGGGACGAACGGCACGGTGATGTCGTGCCCGCCGTCCTTGGCGGCCTTCTCCAGCGCCGCGGCACCGGCCAGGACGACCAGGTCGGCGAAGGAGATCTTCTTGCCGCCGGTCAGCGAGGCGTTGACGTCGGACTGGAGCGACTCCAGCCCCGAGACGACCTGGCGCAGCGTGTCGGGGTCGTTGACCTCCCACTGCAGCTGCGGCTCCAGGCGGATGCGGCCGCCGTTGGCGCCACCGCGCTTGTCCGACTGGCGGAACGACGAGGCCGCGGCCCAGGCGGTCTTGACCAGGTCGGTCACCGACAGGCCGGACTCCAGGACCTTCGCCTTGATCGACGCGACGTCGTCGGCGTCCACCAGCGGGTGGTCGACGGCCGGGACCGGGTCCTGCCACAGGAGCTCCTCCTGCGGCACCCAGGCGCCGATGTAGCGCTCCTTCGGGCCCATGTCGCGGTGGGTCAGCTTGTACCAGGCGCGACGGTAGGTGTCCTCGAACTCGGACGGGTTGTCCAGCCAGCGGCGGGTGATCTCGCCGTAGGACGGGTCGACGCGCATCGCGACGTCGGTGACCAGCATCGTCGGCTTGCGGTTCGGGTAGCCGGGCTCCGGGTCGGGGATGATCTCCGGGGCGTCCTTGGCGATGAACTGCTTGGCGCCCGCCGGGGACTCGGTCAGCTCCCACTCGTAGGCGTAGAGGTGCTTGAGGTAGTCGTGGCTCCACCGGTTCGGGGTCCGGGTCCAGATGACCTCGAGCCCGGAGGTGATGGCGTCACGGCCCTTGCCGGACCGGAAGTTCTGCTTCCAGCCCAGGCCCTGCTCGGTGATGTCGGCGGCCTCCGGCTCGGGGCCGACGTTGCCGTTCTCGTCCGGGTTGGCGGCGCCGTGGGTCTTGCCGAGGGTGTGGCCGCCGACGATCAGCGCGGCGGTCTCCTCGTCGTTCATCGCCATCCGGCCGAAGGTCTCGCGGATGTCGCGGGCCGCGGCGATCGGGTCACCGCTGGCGTCGGGGCCCTCCGGGTTGACGTAGATCAGACCCATGTGGGACGCGCCGAGCGGCTTCTCCAGCTCGCGGTGGGCGAAGTCCTTGCTGCCGCCGTAGCGCGCCTCGTTGCCCAGCCAGACGTTCTCCGAGCCCCAGTACACGTCCTCCTCGGGCTCCCACACGTCGGCGCGACCGCCGGCGAAGCCGAACATCGGGAAGCCGGAGATCTCGTGCGCGCGGTTGCCCGCGAAGACCATCAGGTCGGCCCAGGAGACCTTGCGGCCCCACTTCTGCTTGACCGGCCACAGCAGCCGGCGGGCCTTGTCCAGGTTGCCGTTGTCCGGCCAGCTGTTCAGCGGGGCGAAGCGCTGCATGCCGGCGCCGGCGCCGCCGCGGCCGTCGTAGGTCCGGTAGGTGCCGGCCGAGTGCCAGGCCATCCGGATGAAGAACCCGGCGTAGCTGCCGTGGTCGGCGGGCCACCAGTCCTGCGAGGTGGTGATGACGGCGTCGACGTCGCGGGCGAGCTCGTCCAGGTCGACGGTCGCGAACTCCTTCGCGTAGTCGAAGTCCGGCTCCATCGGGTCCGAGGCGGGGGCGTGCTTGCGCAGGATCTTCAGGTTGAGCTGGTTCGGCCACCAGCTCTGGTTGCCGCCACCCTCGGTGGGGTGCGCGATGCGGCCGGCGGCGACGGGGCAACCGCCGTCCTGCTCGCGGTTCATCTCGCTCTCGACGGTGGGGTGCTCGTCAGACACGGGACATCCTCTCGGGATCAGTGGATGAGCAGTCGGGGCACCGGCCCCAGTAGACGACCTCGGCCTCGTCGATCACGAAGCCGTTGTCGTCGGAGGCGGTGAGACAGGGTGCGGAGCCGACGGCGCAGTCGACGTCGGCGATGGCGCCACAGGACCGGCACACCACGTGGTGGTGGTTGTCACCGACCCGCGCCTCGTACCGCGCGACGGAACCGGTGGGCTGGATCCTGCGGACCAGCCCGGAGGAGTGCAGCGCACGCAGGACGTCGTAGACGGCCTGGTGCGACACCTCCCCGAGGTCCTCCCGCACGACACGGATGATCGACTCCGTGTCCGCGTGCTGGTGGGAGTGCACCGCCTGCAGCACGGCCAGGCGAGGACGCGTCACGCGCAGCGACGCTGCGCGCAGCATGCCCTCGTAGTCCGATGCGTTCGACACGGCGGCGAGCCTGCCCGCTTTTCTTGAGTCGGTCAAGTTTTGGCGTGTCTCAGTATGAGACCGGCGCCACGTCAGACGGTGCTGCGCTCCCGGCCCGCCCAGAACGGTGCCCGGAGATCCTTCTTGAGGATCTTGCCGGTCGGGTTGCGGGGGAGCTCCGGCAGGACGTCGACGGTCTTCGGACACTTGAACGACGCCAGGTGGGCGCGCGCGTGAACGAGCAGCTCCTCGGGGTCGACGGTCGCCCCCGGCGCGGCCACCACGCAGGCCTTCGGGACCTCGCCCCACCGGTCGTCGGGCACTCCGATGACGGCGACGTCGCCGACGGTCGGGTGCTCGGCGAGCACCCGCTCGATCTCGGCCGGGTACACGTTCTCCCCGCCCGAGACGATCATGTCCTTGATCCGGTCGGTGACGTAGACGTAGCCGTCGGCGTCGATGTGGCCGCCGTCGCCGGACCGCAGCCATCCGTCCGGGGTGATCGCCGCCGCCGTCGCCTCCGGCTTGTCCCAGTAGCCGCTCATCAACTGGTCGGTCCGCACCCAGATCTCCCCGGGCTCGTCCGTGCCGAGCCGCTCGCCCGTCGCCGGGTCGCGCACCTCGATCGTGCAGCCGGTGATCGGCCTGCCCGCCGACACCAGCCGGTGCTCGACGGCCGGGTCCCCGTGGTCCTCCGGGCCCAGCGAGCTGACCACGCCGCAGGCCTCGGTCATCCCGTAGACCTGGTGCAGCTTCGGGCCGAACAGCGCCAGCGACGCCCGCATCACCGGCAGCGGCATCGGCGAGGCGCCGTAGGAGATCGCCCGCAGCGACGCGTAGTCCCGGTCGGCCGCGCCCGGCACCTGGGTCATCGCGCCCATCAGCGCGGGCACCCAGAACGTGTGCGTGATGCCCTCCGCGGCGACCATGTCCAGCAGCGCCGCCGGGTCGGGCATCCGGGCCATCACGATCCGCGCGCCCTGGGCGAGTGCGAGGAAGGCGTAGCTGGTCCCGCCGACGTGGAACAGCGGCATCGCGACCTGCACGACGTCGGTCGGCGTCAGCTCGAAGTCCGCGGCGACGTGCGCGGCGTGCGCCAGCATCGCGCCGTGGGTGAGCATCGCGCCCTTCGGGAACCCGGTGGTGCCCGAGGTGTAGAGCTGCACGAAGCAGTCGCCGGGGCCGGCGTCGTAGGGATCGGTGTCCGGCTCGTGCGCAGCGAGGAACGCCTCGTACTCGTCGGCCTCCCCGCCCACGTGGAGCACCCGCTCCACCGCGCCGAGCTTCTCCCGCAGCTGCCCGACCGCCCCGGCGAACTCCGGGCCGACCAGCAGCAGCCGCGCCCGCGCGTCGCCGATCACGTAGACGATCTCCGGCGGGGCGAGCCGGAAGTTCACGACCGCGTTCGCCGCCCCGATCCACGCGCACGCCAGCGACAGCTCCAGGCACGACGGGTGGTTGAGGTCCAGTACCGCGACCCGGTCACCCGGACCGATGCCCTCCGCGCGCAGGGCCGCCGCGAGCCTGCGCACCCGGACGTCGAGCTCGGACCAGGTGCGGCGGACGTCGCCGAAGCGCAGGGCCTCGTCGTCCGGGCGCTCGGTGGCGTGGCTGCGCAGCAGGGAGGACACGGTGCTGGTCGGGTCGATCACGGGGCGGCTCCTCGGGGCTCGTCGCTGAGCGTGTGACGCACGCCATTCAAGTCCGTTTCGTCGGTCTCGCGCCAGTGCCGACCGGACCGGACACGCCCCCGGGAGACGTCGGTGGCGGGCGCGGAAGGCGGGGCGCGGGTCGAGGGGGTCGATGTCGTCGCGGTACGCACGACGAGGTCGCCCTCGACGGTCGCCACCGCGACGGAGGAGATCGCGGCCGGGGGCCGTCGGTGACGTGGCCGGGCGACGACCATTCGGCGGTCAGGGTGTCGGCACCCTCGTGGATACGCAGGTCGGGCATGCCGCCGTCGAGGGTCAGGAGGTCGGGCACGGTGCGCCTCCAGGCCTCGATGGCCTCCCGGCCCCGGACGCGCGTCGGCATCCCGTCCGGGGCGAACGGGAACTCGTGGACGTCGACCCCGCGGTCGACCTCCTGATCGCTCCGCTGCTGTTCCGGGTGCCGGTCACCGGGGCGGCGTGCGACGACGGTTACCTGGACACGCTCACCGGGGCGGTCGAAGCGGCGGTGCGCGCCACCGCGTAGCGGTCGTGGTCCCGGCCGCCGCCGTCCGGCCGGTCCCGCGCCGGGGCCGCCTCCCGGTGGGATCCCGGGCTGGGCGAGGATGGCCGGCAGGCGATGCCCCGGTGCGAACCGGGGCGCGACGCGAGAACGGCGGGAGGCCGGAGTGCAGGAGACCGCGTCCACGGACCCGGTGACGGCGGCCGGGAGCGGACGGATCGTCGTCGAGGGTCTGGGCAAGAGGTTCGGCCCGGTCGAGGCCGTGCACGACCTGTCGTTCACCGTCGAGCCCGGCTCGGTGACCGGGTTCCTCGGACCCAACGGCTCGGGCAAGACGACGACGCTGCGGATGATCCTCGGCCTGGTCGTGCCCAGCACCGGGCGAGCGCTCGTCGACGGCGTCCCGTTCTCCGCGCTGACCTCGCCCGGCCGCGTCGTCGGCGCGGTCCTGGAGGTCCAGGGCGTGCACCCGCGGCGCACCGCGCGTGCGCACCTGCGCGCCGCGGCCGCCGCGATCGGCGTCCCCGACTCGCGGGTCGACGAGGTCCTCACGCTGGTCGGCCTGGCCGCCGCCGCGGACCGCTCGGCGGGCGGGTTCTCGCTCGGCATGAACCAGCGCCTGGCCCTGGCCGTCGC
The DNA here is from genome assembly GCF_024124365.1 of Pseudonocardia sp. McavD-2-B. Lineage (NCBI taxonomy): Bacteria > Bacillati > Actinomycetota > Actinomycetes > Pseudonocardiales > Pseudonocardiaceae > Pseudonocardia > Pseudonocardia sp. McavD-2-B. The sequence continues at coordinate 18,410 of NZ_JAMXSG010000043.1, read as the reverse complement.
GCTGCTCGGCGACCCGCGCATCCTCGTGCTCGACGAGCCGGGCAACGGCCTCGACCCCGACGGCATCGCCTGGCTGCGCTCGTTCCTGCAGGCCTTCGCCGCGTCCGGGCGCAGTGTGCTCGTCTCCTCCCACCAGCTGGCCGAGATGGAGCTGACCGCGCAGCGCCTGGTCGTCATCGACCGTGGTGCCTGCCGTTTCGACGGCACCGTCGCCGAGCTGCGCGCCGGCCACGGCTCGCGGGTGCTCGTGCGCGCCGCGGACCCGGCCCGGCTGGCCGAGGCGCTCGCCACGGACGGGATCACCGAGATCGACCGCGTCGACGACGGCGTGCTGGCCGTCGGCGGGGCCGACGCGGTCCGCGTCGGGGACCTGGCGCTCGCCGCGGGCGTCGCCGTGTACGGCATGAGCGAGGAGCGGGCCGGGCTGGAACAGATGTTCCTGCGCCTGCTCGCCGGGGAGGAGCAGCGCTGATGGCGACCGTGAGCCTCGACCGCTTCCGCGCGGTCCTGACCGCCGAGGTCCGCAAGACCCTGTCCACCCGGGTGTGGTGGCTGCTGTTCCTGCCGGTGCTGCTGCTCGCGCTGGCCCAGAGCCTGCTCGGCAGCATCCTGCAGCTGCTCGTGCCGCAGGCCACCGACACCTCGTCGATCCTGATGCTCGCGGGGCTGGCGTCGGCGCTGACCATGACCGCGATCGTCGGCGGCGCCTTCGGGACGCTGCTGGGCACCGGCGACTTCCGGCACCGCACCGTCACGCTGGCCTACCTGACCGGGTCCCGCGGCCAGGTGCTCGCGGCCAAGGCGCTGATCGCCGCCGTCGTCGCCGGGCTGTACGCGCTGTTCCTCGTCGTGGCCGGTCCGCTGCTCGGCGGTGCGGCGCTCGGCGGCCAGCAGCTGCCCGACCTCGGGCAGCTCGCCGGGCTGGGCGCGATCGGCATCCTGGTGTGCGCGCTGTGGGGGGTGCTCGGCGTCGCCGTCGGGACCCTGGTGACCAACCAGGCCGGGGCGATCGCCCTCACCGTCGGCTACCTGCTCATCGGGGAGAACCTGATCGCCGGGGCGCTGCGCGCGGGCGACGGGTCCTCGCTCGGCGACCCGTCGGTGTTCGCCCGGCTGACGCCGTTCCTGCCCGGCAACGCCGGTGACCTCGCGATCTGGGAGCCGGTCGTGAGCTCGGCCGGGCTGGGGGCGCAGTCGCAGTTCGTCCTGGAGTTCCTGGCCGGGGTCAGTGCCCCGCCGCCCGGCTGGGTCGGGCTGCTGGTCCTGGCCGTGTGGACGGCCGCGGGGATCGCACTGGCCGCCGTCGTCGGGGCGCGGCGGGACATCACCTGAGACGAGCAGCGCCGGACCCCGGGTCCGGCGCTGCTCGGTCCGACGTCGCCCGCTCCGGCGCCGCCGCGCGTACAGGACGCCGGTCCTGCGCCCGCCTCCCGCGGGGAGCGCCGCTGCGGGCATCGTCGATCAGTACCTGAGCGTCGTCCACCCACATCCTGGCAGCGCTCATGTACTGATCGACGGGTGGTGCGGCGGTGCCGAGGCGGTGGCCGGCAGCCCGGCCCACCTCGCACGGGTTCGCTCCACCTCGCAGCCCCTGCACGGTCTGCGACGTCGCCGGAACCCGTGCGAGGTGGGCGGTGCGGGGAGCGGCCGCCGTGGACGGCGGGTGCCCGCCGGCTCCGTGCCGGGCGGCGTCGCCGGGCCGGTTGTCGGGGGGCGGGCATAGCCTGGCGACGTGCCCTCTCCCCACCCCTCCGCACGCCCCGGCTGGATCCGCAGACTGGCCACGGCCTGCATGCGGCACCGCCGCGTCACCGTCGGTGCGCTCGTCGCGTCGATGCTCGGCGTCGGGCTGGAGGCGATCGGTCCGCTGCTGATCCGCGAGGGCGTGAACGGCGCGATCGGCGGGGACACCGGCGTGCTCGCGCCGGTCGTCGGCGGGCTCCTGGTGCTGGGCGTGCTGAAGTTCGTCGGTGCGTTCGTGCGCCGCTACCTCGGCGGCAAGATGGCGCTGAACGTGCAGCACGACCTGCGGCGCGCGGTGTTCGGCGCGGTACAGCGTATGGACGGCGTCCGCCAGGACCGGCTGCGCACCGGCCAGGTCGCCTCGCGGGCCATCTCCGACCTGCAGCTGGTGCAGGGCTTCCTGTCGATGGTGCCGCTGTCGGCGGGCACCGTCGTGCTGGTGGTCGTCGCGATCATCGCGATGCTGTACCTGTCGCCGCTGCTCACCGTGGTCGCGCTGGTCATGCTGCCGCTGGCGTTCCTGGCCACCAACAGCATCCGGCGCAGGCTGTTCCCGGCCACCTGGTCCGCGCAGCAACGGGCCGCCGAGATCGCGCAGCAGGTCGAGGAGACCGTCACCGGCGTGCGCGTGGTGAAGGGATTCGGGCAGGAGGCCCGCGAGACCGCCACGCTGGAAGGACGGGCCCGCCGGCTCTACGGCGAGCGGCTGCGGGCCGCCGGGCTGACCGCGCGGCTCAACCCGATGCTGCTCGCGCTGCCCGGCCTGGGACAGGTCGCGGTGATCGGCGTCGGTGGCTGGATGGCCGCCCGCGGCACGATCGACCTCGGCACGTTCCTGGCGTTCACCACCTACGTCGGGATGCTCGTCGGGCCCGCCCGGCTGATCGGCGCGCTCGTGGTCACCGCGCAGCTGACCCGGGCCGGGGCGGAGCGTGTCTTCGAGATCGTCGACGCCGCACCGGGGATCGTCGACCCGGAGCGTCCGGCCGCGCTGCCCGAGGGCCCGCTGACCGTCGAGCTGGACGACGTCCGGTTCGGCTACGAGCCCGCGGGCTCCGGTCCGGACGGCGCCGCCGCCCCCGACCCGGTCCTGGACGGGCTCTCCCTGCGCGTCGAACCCGGCGAGACCCTCGCCCTGGTCGGCCCGCCCGGCTCGGGCAAGTCGACGGTGGCGCTGCTGCTGCCCCGCTTCTACGACCCGCAGGCCGGGCGTCTCGCGATCGGCGGGGTGGACCTGCGCGACCTGCGGCTGCACGACCTGCGCGCCGAGCTGGGGGTGGTGTTCGAGGAGGCGTTCCTGTTCTCCGACAGCATCCGCAACAACATCGCCTACGGCCGGCCCGACGCCGGCGAGGACGAGATCCGCGCCGCCGCCGAGGCCGCACAGGTGGCGTCGTTCGTCGAGGACCTGCCGGACGGCTACGACACCGAGGTCGGCGAGCGCGGCCTGACCCTGTCCGGCGGTCAGCGGCAGCGGATCGCGCTGGCCCGGGCGATGCTGACCCGGCCGCGGGTGCTCGTGCTCGACGACGCGACCTCCGCGGTCGACACCGCGACCGAGGCCGCGATCCACGAGACCCTGCACGAGCTGACCGCCGAGCGGACCACGCTGCTGGTCGCGCACCGCCGGTCCACCCTGGCGCTGGCCGACCGGATCGCGGTGCTGGACAAGGGCCGGGTCGTCGATACCGGTACCGAGGACGAGCTGCGCGGCCGGTGCGCGCTGTTCCGGGAGCTGCTCGCCACCGGCCCCACCGACGAGCTCGGCGGCGGTACCCGGGAGCCCACCGCCCACGAGGCGGCAGCCGGCAACGGCACCGGCAACGGCACCGGCACCGGCACCGGCACCGGCAACAGCACCCGCGTCCTCGACGATGTACCGGCGGGCCCGGCCGTCACCCCGGAGCTGTGGCCGCGGGTCAGCATCGAGGAGGACCCGGACCGGGCCCTGACCCGCGACGGCGGCGGCGGCGCGGCCGGCTGGGCCGGGGGGATCAGTGCGACCCCCGAGCTGCTCGAGTCCGTCGCGAAGCTGCCCCCGGCGAACGAGTCCCCCCGGCTGCGCGGCGACGACGACCCGACCGCCCCCGATCCCGCGTTCCGGCTGTCCTCGCTGCTGCGCCCCGTGCGCTGGCTGCTGGTGCTCGGCGTCGCGCTGATGACCGCGGACGCGCTGGCGACCCTGGCCCTGCCCAGCATCGCCCGGATCGCCGTCGACGACGGCATCGCCGACGGCGCCACCCGGGTCCTGCTGCTGGCGGCGCTGGCCGGGCTGCTGATCGTCGTGCTGGACGCGGTGGTCGTCGGGTTCCAGACGCTGGTCACCGCCCGGGCCGGGGAGAGCCTGCTCTACCTGCTGCGGCTGCGCAGCTACGCGCACCTGCAGCGGCTCGGCCTCGACTTCTACGAGCGCGAGCTGTCCGGCCGGATCATGACCCGGATGACCACCGACGTGGACGCACTGTCCACGTTCCTGCAGACCGGGCTGGCGCAGGCCGTCGTCAGCCTCCTGACGATCGGCGGGGTCGCGACCGCGCTGGTGCTCACCGACCCGCAGCTCGCGTTGTACGCGCTGGGCTGGCTGCTGCCGCTTCTCGCGGTCGGCACCGTGGTGTTCCGCCGGTTCTCCTCCCGCGCCTACGCCGAGGCCCGCGAGCGGGTCAGCGTGGTCAACGCCGACCTGCAGGAGAACGTGTCCGGGGTGCGCATCGCGCAGGCCTACGTCCGCGAGGAGCTGAGCTACGACCGCTTCGGCGAGCGCTCCGACGCCTACCGCCGGTCGCGGCTGCGCGCGCAGCGCTACATCGCCACCTACTTCCCGTTCGTGGCGTTCCTGTCCGACATCGCCACGGCGGTCGTGCTGTTCGTCGGCGGGACCCGCATCGTCGGCGGGGACATCACCCCGGGGGTGCTCACCGCGTTCCTGCTGTACCTGACCCTGTTCTTCGGCCCGGTGCAGCAGCTGTCGCAGGTGTTCGACGGCTACCAGCAGGCCCGGGTCGGCCTGAACCGGATCTCGGAGCTGCTGCGCACGCCCACCTCCGTCCCGGACGAGCCCGAGCGGCCGGCGCCCGTGCCGTCGCGGCTGCGCGGCGAGGTCGAGCTGGACCACGTGACGTTCCGCTACCCGGGGGTGGACGCCCCCGCCCTCGACGACGTGTCGCTGCGCGTCGGGGCGGGCGAGACCGTCGCGCTGGTGGGCGCCACCGGTGCCGGCAAGTCGACGCTGATCAAGCTGATCGCCCGGTTCTACGACACCGGCGACGGCCAGGTCCGCGTCGACGGCGTCGACGTGCGCCGCTTCCCGCTGGCCGGGTACCGCGCGCGGCTCGGGGTGGTCCCGCAGGAGGCGCACCTGTTCACCGGTGACGTCGCCTCGAACATCGCCTACGGCCGCCCGGACGCCCCGCCGGAGCGGATCGAGGCCGCTGCCCGCGCGGTCGGGGCGCTGGGCCTGGTGCGGTCGCTGCCACAGGGGTTCCGCACCCCGGTGGGTGAGCGGGGACAGGGCCTGTCGGCGGGGCAGCGGCAGCTCGTCGCGCTGGCGCGGGCCGAGCTGGTCGACCCGGACGTACTGATCTTCGACGAGGCGACCGCGGCACTGGACCCGGCCACCGAGGCCACTGTGCTGGCGGCGGGGGAACGGGTGGCGTCGCGGCGGACCGCGTTCGTCGTCGCCCACCGGCTGCAGACCGCGCGGCGGGCGGACCGGATCGTGGTGCTGTCCGGCGGTCGGATCGCCGAGGAGGGCACGCACGACGAGCTGGTCCGCGCGGGCGGTCGCTACGCGGCACTCTGGCGCGCGGGAGAGCTGGAGCCCGAGCCGGACAGCCCGCTGGCCGCACAGACCTGAGCCCCGCCCGGCGGGGCGGGTCAGTCCCGCAGGTGCTCGGCCCGTGCGGCGACGGCGGCGCGGCGCGGGTCGTCCCGGTCCAGCAGGTCCAGCAGCAGCTCGTGCGCCTCCAGGTCGTCGGTCCCCAGCGGGTGCACGACGAAGCGGTGCAGGAGCGCGACGTCGTCCGAGGCGAGCACGGCGTGCCGCAGCCCGACCACGAGCTCGTCGCGCAGCTCGCGCACGGCGGGCGCGTCGGAGCGGGGCAGCAGCTCGCCGTGGCAGGAGTCGAGCGCGTCGGACACCCGGCCGTCGCGCAGCGCCGCGCGGACCCGCAGGAAGTCGGCTTGGGGCCCGGCCGCCAGCCGGTAGGGGCGGGTGAGCAGCAGCTCCGCGCCCAGCGACGACCGCAGCCGGTGGATCTCGCCGCGGACGGTGGTCGGGTTGCCGTCCTCGCCGTAGAGCATCAGGGTCAGCTGCTCGCCGGAGAGCCCGTCGGGGTGCAGCGCCAGCGCGGTGAGGATCTCCGCCGGGCGCAGGGTGGCGGCGAACTCCTCGCCGTCGAGGGTGACGCGCGGACCGCCCCCGCCGGTGAAGCGCAGCTCCAGCGGGCGGGGCGCACCGGTCGGCGCCGCCGGGACGACGCGCCCGCGCCGCCGCGACGGCGGCACCAGCAGGTAGCCCTCGGCCAGCCTCTCGACGGCCATCTCCCGGCCGTCGCCGAGCTGCACCCGGTCGACGCCGTCGTCGAGCCGGATCCGCTCGGGGAACAGACCGTAGGGCTCGCTGGCGATGACCCGGCCGCTCGCGGACAGCAGGGCGCCCTCGGAGCCGCGCAACGCCGCGAGGTGCGGCATGTTCTTGACCCGCAGCCGCTCGTCGGCGATCGCCAGCCGCACCCGCAGCTGGTTCTCCGCGAGGTGCGCGGTCGCCGTCACCAGCTGCACCAGCGCGGGGTGCACGGTGTGCAGCGGCCCGGAGATGTCGATCGCGCCGATGGTGTCGCCGGTGTCGGGGTCGTGCACGGGGGCCGCGACGCAGGTCCAGTCGTGGTAGGTGCGGACGAGATGCTCGGCGGAGTGGATCCGGACCGGCTCGTCGACGGCCAGCGCCGTCCCCATCGCGTTGGTGCCGATCGTCTCCTCGGCCCAGCGGGTGCCCTCGACGAGCCCGACGTCGTCGGCGGAGTGCAGCAGGCCGTGTGCGCCGTCGCGCCACAGGACGGTGCCGTCGGCGTCGGTCACGAGCATCACGTGCATCGCCTCGTCGGCGATGCTCACGAGGGTGGAACGGAGCAGCGGCATCACCGCGTGCAGCGGGTGGCCGGTCCGGACCTCCTTCAGCTCGTCGGCGAGATAGATGAGCGGGGGGAGTCGGCCCTCCGGGTCGACGTGCGCGGCCAGGCTGCGCTGCCACGAGTCCGAGACGACCGGGCGGGGGGTGCCCGCCGAACCGCCGGCGCCGAGCCCGTCATCGTAGATGCGCCGCAGGCGATGTGCGTCGGCGACCATCTCCTCGGCGGACGTCCCGCCCTCGGCTCCGCTCACGTCGCCTCCCGTCACGGCTGGGGGCACGTCGTGCCCTGCTCCCACGTGATGTCCCGCGCCGGCGCGGGACCGTCCCGGAATCGGTGGTCGGTCCGGGGTCGTGAGCATACCCGCTGCTCGGGGGGCTCGACCCCTCGTGACCGGGCCGGGATGCGACGTCGCTCGATCGCGCGCAACGTGGGGGCAACGTGGCGCTCCTTACGGTTTGCCGCATCGGGACGCCGGGTGGCGTTCCTGCGATGACGCAACAGATCCACCGGAGGACAGCGATGACGCTCGAAGCCGTTCGTGAGGCCACCGATCTGCGTGCCGGCCGCGGGGCCGACGGCGCGGATGTGATCCGCCGTGCGGCCCGGGTACTCGTCGTCGACTCCGAGCCGGTCGTCCGGCACGGGCTGCGCGCCCTGCTGACCGCCGAGCCCGACCTGGCCCCGGCCGGTGAGGCCGCCTCCCCCCGCGACGCCCTGATGGCCGCCGAGCGCGCCCGCCCCGACGCGATCGTCGTCGACATCGAGTTCGCCCGTGACGAGCGGCCCGGCCTCGACCTGGTGCGCGCGCTGCTGGAGCGCTGCCGCGGGGTGAAGATCCTCGTGCTGACCGGCTGCCGTGACCGCGACTCGATGATGCGCACCGTCCGCCTGGGTGTCCACGGCTACCTGCGCAAGGGTGCCGACACCGCCGAGATCGTGCGGGCGCTGCGCACGGTCCTGCGCGGCGAGGGCGTCTTCGACCCGGGCACCGCGAGCGCCGGCCCGCTGCAGGTGCTGCGCGACACCGACCCGGCGCCGTCGCCCACGCCGGACCTCTGCAAGACCTCGCTGCTGACCGACCGCGAGAACCAGGTCCTGCGGCTGCTCGCCGTCGGCCTGTCCAACCGCGAGATCGGGACCCGGCTGCGGATCTCCGAGGCCACCGTGAAGTTCCACGTGCGGAACCTGCGCGACAAGCTCGAGGTCCGTCGTCGCACCGAGATCGTCTACACCGCCGCCCGCCAGGGCATCGTCTGATCCCGCCGGGCCGGGGCGAGGCAACCGCCCGCCCCGGTCCGTGCCCTCGTCCAGCACACGCGCGACCGGCGCGGTCACCCGTGGGGTGGCCGCGCCGGTCGCGTTGCGTGGTCGACACCACCCCTTCCGGGGACGCGTTCACCCGGCGGCCATCTTCTCCTCACCCCACGGGAGAACGGGGGTGTTGGGATGCGGAGGAAACGGACGGTTCCGAACGGACCGGACCGGACCGCGTCATCCCACCACGACCCCAGGAGGACGACCGTGGCCCACAGCTGCCCCGGCGACGCCCCCCAGGCCGGCCCCCGCCGTGCCCTCCCGCTCCTCGACCGCGTTCGGCACGGACGTCAGGGCCTCACCTGCCGCTACCGGTGCGGCGACGCCTGCTCCCGGCCCGAGCCCAACCCGTCGTCGAACGCCTACTTCGGTGACGTCATGCAGGCCGTGCTCGACCGGCGCGGGATGCTCCGCGCCGGTGCGGTGATCGGCCTGGGCGCCGGGGCCGGTGTGGCCCCGGCGCGGGCGGGTGCGTGCACGAGCCTGCGCAGGAAGACCCCGGAGGCCCGCACGGCGACCGCGTCCTCGCCGTCGGTCGCGGCGAGCACGCCGCGCAGCCGGCGGGCGGCCGGTGCGTCGACCACGGCGGGCAGGTCGACGGTGCCGCCGATCCGGCCGGGGAGCTCCAGGGCGGCGGTCCGCAGCAGACCCCAGACGGCGGCCTGGTCCAGCTCGGTGACCTCCTCGGAGCGTCCGACGGCCACCGCACCCCGGGTGACGGTCCACAGCGGGGCGTCGACACCGGCGTCGCCGAGTGCCTGGACGGCGGTCGTGGTGAGGCTCAGCGCGGCGGGCACGCCGGGGTGTCCGGCGTCGCCGTCGGCGAACGGCAGCAGGGACAGGACGCCCGCGAACTCCGGGCCCTCCCCCGCGGCCGCGGTGACCGCCGCGGCCAGCGTGGCGCGGTCGGTGCCGGTCACGGTGACGCGCTCGAGCCCGCCCCCGCCGAGGGCGGCCTCGACATCGGCGGCCCACGCGGCGGTCGCGTCGTCGCGGTAGGTCTGCGGGACCAGCACGAGGCGGCGGCCGTCGAGGTCGCCGCCGGCCGGGGACCCGCCGCGCGGGGCCCAGGTGATGCGGTAGCGCCAGCCGTCCCGGGTGGCCTGCTCGCCGCGGCGGCGACGCCATGCGGTCAGCGCGGGGACCATCGCGGAGACGGTGGCGTCGTCCAGGCCGAGCGAGCCGACCAGTCCTTCGACGTCGTCGCGCTCGACGGCGGCCCAGAACTCGGCGTCGGCACCGGTGCCCTCGGGCACGGCGGCGGCCGCCGTCTCCGGCCAGTACCGCTCTCGCTGGAACGCATACGACGGGAGGGCGACCCGCCCGTGGCCGTACCCGGCGAGCAACGCCCGCCGGTCGAGGCGGGCGCCGTGGCAGTGGGCGCCGGCGACCGCGGCGAGCACCGTGCGCACCTCGGGGCGGTCCTTGCGCAGCAGCGCCAGCAGCGCGGTGCCCGGCTCGTCGCCGACGGTGTCGCGCGCGGCCGCGGACAGCACGCCGTCCGGTCCGAGCTCGACGAAGGTGCGCACGTCGTGCTGCCCGGCAAGGGTGGCGACCCCGTCGGCGAAACGTACGGTGGCCCGGACGTGCTCGACCCAGTGGCCGGGGTCGGTGAGCCGGTCGGCGGTGGCGAGGGCTCCGGTGACGGTCGAGACGATCGGGATCACCGGCGCGGCGTAGTCCAGCCCCGAGACCACGGCCCGGAACTCGTCGAGCATCGGCTCCATCAGCGGCGAGTGGAACGCGTGGGAGACCCGCAGCCGGTGGGTGCGCCGGCCCTGCGCGGCGAGCCGGGCGACGACCGCGTCGACCTCGTCGGCGTCGCCGGAGACGACGACCGCGGTCGGGCCGTTCACCGCGGCGATGCCGACGCCGTCGGTGAGCAGCGGCGCCACCTCGTCCTCGGCCGCCTCGACGGCGACCATCGCGCCCCCTGCGGGCAGCGCCTCCATGAGCCGGCCGCGGGCGGCCACCAGGGTGCAGGCGTCGTCGAGGGACAGGACGCCCGCGACGTGCGCGGCGGCGATCTCGCCGATCGAGTGCCCGGCGAGCAGGTCGGGGACGACGCCCCACGACTCGAGGAGCCGGAACAGCGCGACCTCGAGCGCGAACAGCGCGGGCTGGGCGTGCCCGGTGCGCTCCAGCAGGGCGGCCTCGGCGGAGCCGGGCTCGGCGAACAGGACATCGCGCAGCGGTGGGCCGGCGGCGTCGGCGTCCAGCCGGGCCGCGACGTCGTCGAGGGCGTCGGCGAACACCGGGTACCGGGCGTACAGCTCGGCGCCCGCCCCGGCCCGCTGGCTGCCCTGTCCGGTGAACAGGAATGCGGTGCGGCCACGACCGGCGGTGCCCCGGACGGTTCCGAGGGCGGTGCCGCCGTCGCGCAGCGCGGTGAGGCCGCGGACCAGCTCGTCGCGGTCGCAGGCGACCACGGCGCCCCGGTGCTCCAGGGCCGCGCGGGTGGTGCCCAGCGCGTGCGCCAGCTCGGCAGGCCGCAGCTGCGGCCGCTCGTCGAGCATGTCCAGCAGGCGGCCGGCCTGGTCGCGCAGCGCGGTCTCGCCGCGGCCGGAGACCAGCACCGGGACCGCGACGTCGTCCGGGAGCGGCACGGCGGGTGCGGCGGCGGGGACGGCCGGGGCCTGCTCGAGGATCGTGTGCACGTTGGTGCCGCTGATCCCGAACGACGACACCGCCGCCCGGCGCGGGCGGCCGGTCTCGGGCCACGCGGTGCGCTCGGTGAGCAGGTCGATCGCCCCGGAGGACCAGTCGACGTGCGTGGAGGGCTGGTCGATGTGCAGCGAGCTGGGGACGACGCCCTCCTGCAGCGCACGGACCAGCTTGATCACGCTCGCGACGCCGGAGGCCATCTGGGTGTGCCCGATGTTGGACTTCACCGACCCGAGCAGCAGCGGCCGGTCGGTGTCCCGGTCCCGCCCGTAGGTCGCGAACAGCGCCTGGGCCTCGATCGGGTCGCCCAGCGCGGTGCCGGTCCCGTGGCCCTCCAGGACGTCGATCTCCTCCGGTGCGACCCCGGCCCCGGCGAGCGCCTGGCGGATGACGCGCTGCTGGGACGGGCCGTTGGGCGCGGTGAGCCCGTTGGAGGCACCGTCCTGGTTGACCGCCGAGCCACGCACGACGGCCAGTACCTCGTGCCCGTTGCGGACCGCGTCGGACAGTCGCTCCAGCAGGACCAGGCCGACGCCCTCGGCGAGTGTCATGCCGTCGGCGCCGTCGGCGTAGGCCTTGCAGCGGCCGTCCTCGGCGAGGGCGCGCTGGCGGCTGAACCCGACGAACGACATCGGGGTGGACATGATGCTGACGCCGCCGGCCAGGGCGAGGGTGCTCTCCCCGGTGCGCAGCGACTGGCACGCCAGGTGCATCGCGACCAGCGACGACGAGCACGCGGTGTCCAGGGTGACGGCCGGGCCCTCGAAGCCGAACAGGTAGTTGACCCGCCCGGACAGCACGCTCGGGAGCGTGCCGGTGATCATGTGGCCCTCGGCCCCCTCGGCGGCGGGCGCCCCGGAGGCGTAGTCCTGGTAGCTGGCGCCGATGAACGTGCCGGTCCGGCTCCCACGCTGCGCGGTCGGGTCGATGCCGGCGTGCTCGAAGGCCTCCCAGGTGGTCTCCAGCAGCAGCCGCTGCTGCGGGTCCATCGACAGCGCCTCGCGCGGCGAGATCCCGAAGAACCCGGGGTCGAAGTCGGCGACGTCGCGCAGGAACCCGCCCTGCGTCGAGTAGGTGTGCCCGGCCCGGTCGGGGTCCGGGTCGTAGAGCGATGCGGCGTCCCAGCCGCGGTCGTCGGGGAACCCGGAGATCGCGTCGACCTCGTCGAGGGCGACCCGCCACAGGTCCTCGGCGGAGGCGACCCCGCCGGGGTAGCGGCAGCTCATGCCGACGACGACGATCGGGTCGTCCTGGTCCTGGGCGGCCGCGGTGGACCCGGCGCCGGCCGCGACCGGGGTGGCCCCGGCCAGCTCGGCCCTCAGGAACTCGGCGAGCGCCGCGGGTGTCGGGTGGTCGAAGACCATCGTCGAGGGCAGCGTCAGGCCGGTGACCGAGGCGAGCCGGTTCCGCAGCGCGACGGCGGTCAGCGAGTCGAACCCGACGTCGCGGAACGCCCGCTGGTCGGTGAGGTCGTCGGCGGAGGCCATCCCGAGCACGCCGGCGGCCTCGGCCCGGACCACGTCGAGGACCCGGCGCAGCGCCTCGGCGTCGGTCAGCCCGTCCAGCGTGGCGGCGAACGAGCCCTCGGCGACCGTGCCCGCGGTCCGTTCCGCGGCGGCGGTGAGCGCCACGACCTCGGGGATCTCGTCGTAGAGCCGTGTGGGCCGTCCGGAGGTGTAGACCGGGTGGTAGGTGTCCCAGTCGACGTCGGCGACCGCGACGACGGTCTCGGCGTCGTCGAGGGCCCGTTCGAGCCCGTTCAGCGCGAGCTGCGGGTCCATGAACACCAGGCCGCTGCCCCGGATGGCGGCCGGGTCGACCCGGCCGAGCTTCAGGTCGTCGGCCCAGATGCCCCAGGCGATCGACGTGGTGGGCAGGCCGCGGGCCCGCCGGTGCTCGGCGAGGGCGGCGAGGTGGGCGTTGCCCGCGACGTAGGCGGCGTGCGCCCCGCTGCCCCACATGCCCGCGGTGGAGGAGAACAGGACCACCTCGGCGGGGTCGCCGCCCCGCTCGTCGAGCAGCTCGGTCAGCACCTGCGCGCCGGTGACCTTGGCGTGCAGTACCCGGGCGAGCTCCTCCTGGGTCGTGGCGTCGAGGGTGGCGAGCTCGATGGTGGCGGCGGTGTGCAGGACGGTGCGCACCGTGGCGCCGTGGGCGTCGAGCCGCTCCAGCAGACCCGCGACGGCGGCGCGGTCGGTGATGTCGCAGGCCACGGCCTCGACCGTGGTGTCGCTGCCGGCGAACTCGGCGAGCAGCTCCTGCGCGCCGGGGGCCTCGGGGCCCCGGCGCGACAGCAGCACGACGTGTTCGGCCCCGCGCTCGACCAGCCGTCGCGCCAGGTGCGGCGCGAGGGTGCCGGACCCGCCGGTGACCAGCGTGGTCCCCCGCGGGTCCCACGTCCGGGCCGGCCGGGCGCCCGCGGGCTCGGCCCGCACGATCCGCCGGGTGAACACCCCGGTGGGACGCAGCGCGAGCTGGTCCTCGGCGCCCAGTTCCCCGGCGAGGACGGCGACCAGCCGCGCGGCGGCGCGCTCGTCCAGGGCGGTGGGCAGGTCGATCGTCCCGCCCCAGCGCTGGGGGTGCTCCAGCGCAGCGGTCCAGCCGATGCCCAGGACCTGGGCCTGGCCCGGGGCGGTGACCTCGTCGGCGCGTCCGGTGGCGACGGCGCCGCGGGTCAGTGCCCACATCGGCGCGTCGATGCCGCTGTCGCCCAGTGCCTGGATCAGCGCGACGGTCAGCGCCACTCCGGTGACCAGGCCGGTCCGCGGCACGGTCGTGGTGTCGGCCTCGGCCAGCACCGAGACGATCCCCGAGACGGCACCCGGGTCGGCGCCGGAGTCGTCCCCGGTCGCCGCGGCGAGGCGCCCGGCCAGGACGGCGCGGTCGGTGCAGCTCTCGTCGAGGACGACGTGGCGGACGTCGGCCCCGTGTGCGGCCAGCGCACCGGCCACCTCGGCGTCGTCGGTCCCCTCGGCCGAGACGACGAGCCAGGTGCCGTCCAGGGTCCGCTGCGGCAGCGACCCGGCCGGGTTCCAAGCCACGCGGTAGCGCCAGGAGTCCAGGGTGGAGCGGTCCCGGCGGCCCCGGCGCCAGCTCACCAGCGCGGGCAGGACCGCGGCGACCGCGTCCGGGTCGGTGTCCAGGGTGGTGGTCAGGGCGGTGAGGTCGCCGTCCTCGACCGCGGCCCAGAACGCCTCGTCCTGCGGGTCGGCGGCGGCGGTGACCACGGGGGGCAGGACCCACAGCTGGTCGTGGGCGAACGCATACGTGGGCAGGTCGGTGCGGGACGCGCCGGTCCCGTCGAAGACCCGGGTCCAGTCGACGGCCGCCCCACGGACGTAGAGCTCCGCCGCGGACAGCACGAACCGGTCGTAGCCGCCCTGGTCACGGCGCAGCGTGCCACCCGCGACACCGGTGACGCCGGCGTCGTCGAGCACGTCCTGCACCGACATCGACAGCACCGGGTGCGGGCTCGACTCGACGAACGTGCGGTACTCGGCGGCCTGCAGGGCCTCGACCGCGTCGGCGAACCGGACCCGGTTGCGCAGGTTCTCGTACCAGTAGGAGGCGTCCATCGTGGTCGTGTCGAGCCAGTCGCCCGTGACCGTGGAGAACACCGGCACCTGCGACGGCTGCGGGGCGAGCCCGGCGAGGGTCGTGGCGAGCTCGTCGCGCAGGTCCTCGACCTGGTGCGAGTGCGAGGCGTAGTCCACCGCGATCCGGCGGGCGCGGACGTCGGCGGCGTCGAACGCGGCGAGCAGCTCGTCGAGCGCGTCGGGCTCGCCGGCGAGCACCGCGGAACGGGGGCCGTTGACGGCGGCCACCGACACCCGGCCCTCGTAGCCGGCGAGGTGCCCCTCGGCGTCGGCGACCGGCAGCGCGACCGACATCATGCCGCCGCGCCCGGCCAGCGACCGCGCGATCGCCCGGCTGCGCAGCGCGACCACCCGGGCGCCGTCGCGCAGCGACAGCGCACCGGAGACGACGGCGGCGGCGATCTCGCCCTGGGAGTGGCCGACGACCGCGTCGGGCTCGACGCCGTGCGCGCGCCACAGCGCGGCCAGTCCGACCATGACGGCGAAGGTGGCGGGCTGGACGACGTCGACCCGCTCGACGGGCGGCGCCCCCTCGGCGCCGCGGAGCACGTCGTCGAGCGACCAGTCGGTGAACTCGGCGAGGGCCTCGGCGCACTCGGCGACCCGGTCGGCGAAGACCGGGGACTCCTCGAGCAGGCGTGCGCCCATCCCGAGCCACTGCGATCCCTGGCCGGGGAAGACGAACACGGTGCGGCCCTCGACGTCGGCGACGCCGCGGGCGACGACGCCGGACGGGCCGTCGGCGGCGACCGCGCGCAGCCCGGCCGCCCGGTCCGCGGGGTCGGTCGCGACGACGACGGCGCGGTGCTCGAACGGCATCCGCGCACTCACCAGGGAGAACCCGATGTCGGCGGGGCGGGCGTCGGTCGTCTCGAGGTGGGCGAGCAGGCGGTCGGCCTGGCCGCGCAGCGCGGCGGCACCGCGGGCGCCGAGCACCCACGGCAGGACCGGCTCCGGCGCCGACGGCAGGACGGGCCCCGACGGGGCCACCGGGGCGGCCTCGGGCGCCTGCTCCAGCACGGTGTGGGCGTTGGTGCCGCTGATCCCGAACGACGACACCGCGGCCCGGCGGGGGCGACCGGTCTCCGGCCATGCGGTCTGCTCGGCGAGCAGCTCGACGCTGCCGGCCGACCAGTCCACGTGCGAGGACGGCTCGTCGGCGTGCAGCGTGCGGGGCAGCACCCCGTGCCGCAGCGCCATCACCGTCTTGATCACCGAGGCGACGCCCGCGGCGGACTGGGTGTGCCCGATGTTGGACTTCACCGAGCCCAGCAGCAGCGCACGCGCCGGGTCGCGGTCGCGGCCGTAGGTGGTCTGCAGGGCCTGGGCCTCGATCGGGTCGCCCAGCGGGGTGCCGGTGCCGTGCGCTTCGACGGCGTCGACGTCGTCGGGCTCGAGCCCGGCGTTGGCCAGTGCCTGGCGGATGACCCGCTGCTGGGAGGGCCCGTTCGGGGCGGTCAGGCCGTTGGAGGCGCCGTCCTGGTTGATGGCGGAGCCGCGGATCACCGCGAGGACCGGGTGGCCGTGGCGCTCGGCGTCGGAGAGGCGTTCGACCAGCACGATGCCCACGCCCTCGGCGAGGGTCATGCCGTCGGCGTCGTCGGAGAAGGCCTTGCAGCGGCCGTCGCGGGCCAGCGCGCGCTGGCGGCTGAACGCGATGAACGGGTTGGGGGTGGTCATGACGGTGGCGCCGCCGGCGACGCCGAGGGTGCTCTCCCCGTTGCGCAGCGACTGGCAGGCCAGGTGCAGTGCCACCAGCGACGACGAGCACGCCGTGTCGACGGTGACGGCCGGGCCCTCCAGCCCGAACACGTAGGACAGCCTGCCGGACAGCACGCTGGGGCTGGTGCCGGTGACCAGGTGACCCTCGGCGCCGTCACCGGCACCCAGGCCGTACTCCTGGTAGCTGGACCCGATGAAGGTGCCGGTCAGGCTGCCGCGCACGGTGTCGGGCCGGATCCCGGCCCGCTCGAAGGACTCCCAGGTGGTCTCCAGCAGCAGCCGCTGCTGCGGATCCATCACCAGCGCCTCGCGCGGCGAGATGCCGAAGAACGACGGGTCGAACTCGTCGGCGGTGTGCAGGAACCCGCCCTGGGTGGAGTAGGTGGTCCCGGGGCGGTCCGGGTCGCGGTCGAACAGCGCGGCGGTGTCCCAGCCACGGTTGACCGGGAAGTCGGAGATCGCGTCGGTACCGGAGGTGACCAGGTCCCAGAGCGCCTCCGGCGAGGAGACGCCGCCGGGGAACCGGCAGGCCATGCCGATGATCGCGATCGGCTCGGCGTCGGCGGCGCCGACGGCGACCGGGCCGGTGCCCTCCGCCGCGGTGCCGAGGATCTCGGCACGCAGGTGCCGGGCGAGCTCCAGCGGGCTCGGGTGGTCGAACACCAGCGTGCTGGGCAGCGTCAGGCCGGTCGCGGCGGCGAGACGGCTGCGCAGCTCGACCCCGGTCAGCGAGTCGAAACCGAGGTCGCGGAACGCGCGCGACCCGGCGACGGACTCGGCCGACCCGTGGCCCAGCACGGCCGCGGCCGCACCGCGGACCAGCTCGGTGAGCAGGCGCATCCCGGCGGGCTCGTCGAGGGCGCGGACCCGGGTGACGATCTCGGTGGCGGCGACGCCGGACTCCGGCTCCGCGAGGTCCGCGAGACCGGCGATCAGTGCGCTCGGCCGGGCCGAGGTGAACAGCGGTGCGTAGCGGTCCCAGTCGACGTCGGCGACGGTGACCTGGGTGTCGGCGTCGACGACGGCGCGCCGCAGCTCGGTCATGGCCGGGCCGGGGTCGAGCAGGCCGAGTCCCTGCCGCTGCAGGGTCGTGGCCACGGACTCCTCGGTGGCCATGCCGGACCCGGCCCACGGGCCCCAGGCGATGCTGGTGGCGGTGGCGCCGCGGGCGCGGCGGTGCGCGGCGAGTGCGTCGAGGTAGGCGTTGGCGGCGCCGTAGGCGCTCTGCCCGCCGCTCCCCCACACCCCGGCGACGGAGCCGAACAGCACGAACAGGTCGAGCTCGCGGTCGGCCAGCAGGTCGTCGAGGTGCGCGGCGCCGGCGATCTTGGCGGCCGTGCGGGCGGCGACACCCTCGACGTCGAGGGTGTCGAGCGCGTCGTAGTGGCCGACGCCCGCGGTGTGCACGACGCCGGTCAGCGGCGCGTCGGCGGGTACGGCGTCCAGCACGGCGGCGAGCGCGTCGCGGTCGGTCACGTCGCAGGCCTCGATCGCGACCGAGGCGCCCAGCGCGGTGAGCTCGTCGCGCAGCTCGGCGGCCCCGGGTGCGTCGGGGCCACGACGGCTGGTGAGCACCAGGTGGGCCACGCCGGAGCGGGCCAGCCATCGGGCGACCTCGGCGCCGAGCCCACCGGTACCACCGGTGACCAGGACCGAGCCGGTCGCGGTGAACGCGGTGGCGGGCGGCAGCGCGTCGACGGTGTGCCGGACGAGCCGGCGCCCGGACACACCGGCGGCGCGCAACGCGACCTGGTCCTCCCCGTCCGGGGTGTCCTTGTCGGCGAGCACCCCCGCGAGGCGCTGGGCGCTGCGCGGGTCCAGCTCGGCCGGGAGGTCGACCAGGCCGCCCCACAGCCGCGGGTGCTCCAGAGCGACGCTGCGGCCCAGGCCCCATGCGGTGGCCTGCACCGGGTGGGTGACCGGGTCGGCGGGACCGGTGGAGACGGCGCCGCGGGTCGCGGTCCACAGCCGTGCGGTCGTCCCGGTGCCGTCACCGGCGTCGGCGTCGGCGAGGGCCTGGACGAGCGCGACGGTCAGGGCGAGGCCGCGGGTCAGCGGGGCGGCGCCCGCAGCGGGGCGCTCGTCGAGCGGCAGCAGGGACAGCACGTGGGCGGGGTCACCGTCGGCGGTGCATCAGCGGACCCGGTCGCGAAGGCCGGGCTGTGGACGCTGCGCAAGGCGCTCTACGCCAAGGTCGCCGGCGCCCGCCCGCCGGGCACCGCGGCGCTGCTGGAGGACGTCG